>PKYB01000064.1 GCA_003133565.1 Solirubrobacterales bacterium | reverse complement strand
CCAAAGACTGGCCGCACGGCCGCCGATCGGAGGAGCTCGGCACGGAAGGCTGCCGATACGCGCAAGAGCCGATAGCCAAGGCGTCACGCAGATCTCGATCGGTCCACCTGCAGACGCTTCGGTCAAGGACGCGCTACTGCTGTTGCTCCATCCCGCCATCATGAGATCGGATCAGGGTTGGCAGATAATCGCAACGTGCCACGCCACATCGCGCTGCTACGCGGAATCAACCTCGGCCCCAACCGTCGCGTCGCGATGACCGACCTGCGCGATCTCCTGACCGCTGCCGGGTACGGCGACGTGCAGACCTACCTGCAGAGCGGCAACGTTCTGCTGAGCAGCGACTCAGCCGCCAAGCATTTGGGGGCCGAGCTCGCCCAGCGCCTCCGTGCCGGTCTCGGCTTCGACGTCGCCGTCGTCGTGCGCTCGCGCGAGGAGCTTGCCGATGTCGTCGCGCGCGACCCGTTCGCCGGCATCGCGGGCGATCCTAGGCGCTACCAGGTGACCTTCCTCTCGGCCGTGCTCGATCCCGCGCGCGCAGCTGAGCTCGCGGCCGTCGCGCTCGCGCCCGAACGAGTCATAGTCAGCGGCCGCGAGATCTACGCCTGGCACCCGAGCGGCGTCGGCCCGTCGGCGCTGGCCAAGCTGCTCTCAGATCGGCGTCTGGGCGTGACCGCCACGGCCCGCAACTGGAACACGGTCACCAAGCTGCTCGAGCTGGCAGACGAGTAGCCGGGCCGCTAACGGCTTTCTAGCTTGCAATGTGACCGTCCGGGGTGACGACGCGGCTCGCGGTCCCGCCGCTCGCCGCTACCGCGCTCTCGACCCCGCCGAAAAGCGGCCGCGAGCGGTCCGCTAAGCTGGTAATTGTGCCTGCAACAAGCGCTCGGGTGTGAGCGCGAAGGGCGCCGGACCGGGCGCCAACGGAGTGGCCAAGCGGCCGTTTGATCCTGAGCGCTACAAGTGGATCGCGCTCTCGAACACAACGCTCGCGACGCTGATCGCAACGATCGACGCGTCGATCGTGCTGATCGCGCTGCCGGACATCTTCCGCGGAATCCACATCGATCCGCTGCAGCCGGGCAACACCGTCTACCTGCTCGGTCTGGTGATGGGCTTCCTGATCGTCACCTCGGTGCTCGTCGTCAGCCTCGGGCGGCTCGGCGACATCTACGGCCGGGTGCGGATCTACAACCTCGGCTTCGTCGTCTTCACCGTGTTCTCGATCCCGCTTTGCATCACCTGGATGTATGGCGCGCCGGCAGCGATCTGGCTGATGGTGTTTCGCGTCTTCCAGGCGCTCGGGGCGGCGATGCTGATCGCCAACTCGGCGGCGATCCTCACCGACGCCTTTCCCCCCAACCAGCGTGGACTCGCGCTCGGAATCAACAACATTGCCGGCATCGTCGGCACGACGATCGGCCTGGTCGTCGGGGGCGTGCTCGCGCCGATCTCCTGGCGTCTGGTCTTCCTCGTCTCCGTCCCGGTCGGCCTATTCGGCACGGTCTGGGCCTACAAGAACCTGCGCGAGCTCGCCGAGCGGCGCGCGGCGCGGATCGACTGGTTGGGAAATCTCGCCTTTGCCGCCGGGCTGGTGTTGGTGCTGGTGGGGATTGCCACCGGCATCCAGCCCTACGGCCACCACGACATGGGCTGGACCAACCCGCGCGTGATCGCCGAGCTCGCCGCCGGTTGCCTGCTGCTCGCGGTGTTTGCCTATATCGAGCTGCACGTCGAGGAGCCGATGTTCGACCTGCGGCTGTTCCGCATCCGCGCCTTCCTCGCTGGCAACATCGCGAGCCTGCTCGGGGCGATCGGCCGCGGTGGCCTGCAGTTCATGCTCGTGATCTGGCTCCAGGGCGTCTGGCTGCCGTTGCACGGTTACAGCCTCGTCTCGACGCCGCTGTGGGCGGGGATTTCGATGCTGCCACTGATCGCCGGCCTTCTCGTCGCCGGCCCGGTGTCGGGCATCCTGTCCGATCGCTTCGGACCACGGCCGTTCGCCGTGACGGGACCACTGATCGCGGCGGTGTCGATGGCGCTGCTCTCGCTGCTGCCTGTGGACTTCCCCTATCCGGCCTTCGCGCTGCTGCTGCTGATGTTCGGCATCGGCAACGGCATGTTCGCCTCACCCAACCGGGCGAACGTGATGAACAGCCTGCCGCCCTGGCGCCGCGGCGTCGGCTCGGGTATGGCGGCGACGTTCCAGAACTCCGGTCAGGTGCTCTCGATCGGGATCTACTTCTCGTTGATGGTCATCGGGCTTTCGGGGAAGCTGCCCGAGGCGATGCAGTCGGGGCTGATCGCTCACGGCGTGCCCGTCGCTGCGGCGATCCGCGTGGCGCACATCTCGCCGGTCGCGACGCTCTTTGCCGCGCTCCTCGGCGCCAACGCCGTCACCGCACACCTTCCGGCTCAAGTCCTGCATTCGCTGAGCCACTCTCAGTACGCGGCGATCTCGAGCCGAAGCTTCTTCCCGCACCTCATCACGCCGGCGTTCTCCGGTGCGCTGACGCTGGCGCTGCGGTTCTCGTTCATCGCGTTCATCATCACGGCGGCGGCGTCGTGGCTGCGCGACAGCACGCAGCAGTGGGAGGAGCCCGCCGGAGTGACGGCGCCACTCGACGTCGACGTGGCCGCGCAGGCCGCGATTCTCAGTCGTTGACGGGGAGCGCGAAGACGATCTTGTTGCGCGCCAGCACGAGGAATTCGCAGTGCAGCACATTGCCCCCGTCGAACGGCTCGATCGTGACGTCGGTGAGCCCGATGAAGTCGCGCTCGGAGGCGCCGAGCATCTCCGAGATACGGTTGCGATTACCGTCCCGTGCCACCGTCACAGCGCCGCTGATCCGATGGCGGTCAGTCTCGATCATCAACCGCTCGGGGCGCTCAGCCATGCCCGGATGTTCCCACGTTCACGCTGGCGGCAGGCGGTAGGGCCGCTCAGCCGGGAATCTTCTCCGGCGCCAGTTCGTCGCCGTGACGCACCTCGCCCAGCGCGATTGGCTCGTTGCGCTGGTCGCGCACGATGTACAGCGGCCGTCGCTTGACCTCGTCGTAGATCCGCCCGACGTACTCGCCGATCACGCCGATCGCGATCAGCTGGATCCCGCCGAGCATCAACACGGCGATCGTGATCGAGCCAAACCCCGGGAGGTAGGAACCGGCGAGACGCAACGCAACAACGATCGGGATCGCCAGAAACGCGACACCCGAGAAAAGGAACCCGAGGTAGGTTGCGAGCTGCAGCGGGACGTGCGAGAACGACGCGATCGCGTCCAGCGAGAAGCGCAGCATCTTGCGCACGGGGTACTTGGTCTCGCCCGCGTAGCGCGCGTCGCGCGAGTAGCCGATCGCGCTCTGGGTGAAGCCAACCCAGACGGTCATGCCGCGGAGGAAGCGGTCGCGCTCGCGCATCGAGAGCAGGGCATCGAGCGCGCGGCGGTCGAGCAGGCGGAAGTCCCCGGAGTTCGGCTCGAGATCGACCTGCGCCAGGCTGCGGAACAGCCGGTAGAACCAGTTGGCTGTGACCAGTTTGAACTTCGATTCGCCTTCGCGCTGCTCGCGCACCATGTAGACGATGTCCGCCCCCTGCTGCCAGCGGGCGACCATCTGCGCGATCAGTTCGGGCGGATCCTGGAGATCGGCATCGAGCATCGCGACAGCCTCACCACGAGCGTGTTCAAGCCCGGCTGTCAGCGCGGCCTGGTGGCCGAAGTTGCGCGAGAGATGGACGACGCGCAGACGCGAGTCGCCCTCGGCCAGGCGATCGAGGATCGCCGACGTGCCGTCAGACGAGCCGTCGTTGACGATGATCAGCTCGTAGTCGAAGGCCGCGAGCGCGACGGTCGCGCGCGCGTAGAACTCCTCGACGAGCGCTTCCTCGTTGTAAACCGGGGCGCATACGCTCAGCAGGCCGAGCGTGCGTTGTGGTTCTGCCGCCATTGCTCCTGCCGTTGTCCTTTTTGACCGCGGGCCACGCGCCCGACGGCGCGCAATGCTAGCCCGCAAATGCCACTTTTGCAGCTATTCCTGATGATCGTAGCGGGCGAGATCAAGCGTAGCTGAAAGCTCTCTCGCAGCGCGCGGGCGCGAAGTCCGGCATCCTTTAGCGCGATGGCTGCCGATTCGCCTCGCCGACGCATCGACGCCACGATCTTTCGGCAGTTCGTCAAGTACGGGATAGTCGGCGTCGGCAACACCGCGCTGACCTTCGTCATCTACACCGTCGGCGTTGAAATCGGCGTCCTCTACCTCCTCGCGCTGGTCGTCGGCTACGTCGCCGGCGGCTTCAACAGCTACATGTTCAATCGCCACTGGACGTTTCGCGCCCGCCATCTCTCGCACGCCAGTTCGGGCGGCCGCTTCGCGCTCGTGCAGGGCTGCGCGATCGCGGCAAACCTCGTCCTCCTCTACGTGCTGGTCCATCACCTGCACGTCGACAAGATCGTCAGTCAAGCGCTGCTCTCGGTGCCGGTCGTCGCGATCACCTTCTTCATCAACCGCAAGTGGACGTTCGGCCGCCGCCCAGGCGAGCCGTTGACGAGCCAGCCCGTCGTTCGATGAGCGACGCGCCGCCTGGCGCGTCAGGCGGGCGCGACCGTCGCTTTACTCTCGCGCTCGTCGCGATCACGCTGCTCGCCGCGGTGCTGCGGCTCGTGCGGCTGCGCTACGTGCCCGACAACGAGTACTACGACGCGGCCGTGCGCTCGATGTCGCTTTCGTTGCACAACTTCCTCTACGGCGCGTTTGAGCCCGGTGCCAGCGCGGCGATCGACAAGCCGCCGCTGGACCTCTGGCTGCAGGTGGTCTCGGTCAAGCTGCTGGGCTTCAGCTCGACGACGTTGAAGCTACCGCAGGCCCTCTGCGGCACGGCGGCGGTGCCGCTGCTCTACGACCTCGTGCGTCGCGTCGCGGGCCGCCTCCCGGCGCTCGCGAGCGCGACCGTGCTGGCGCTGTTGCCGCTGAGCGTCGTCGCCGCGCGGAGCGACACGATGGACGCGGTGATGATGGCGCTGCTCATCGCCACGGCGTGGCTGCTCTTGGCGGGCGTGCAGCGCGGACAGCAGCGCTGGCTGATCGCCGCCGCGGTCCTGCTCGGCCTCGACTTCAACGTCAAGCTGTTCGAAGCGCTGGTCCCCGTTCCGGCGTTCCTGGCGTTCCTCTGGCTGTGCTGGCGCGACCCCGCGCTCCGTGTGCGCCTCGCCCGCCTCGCCGCCGCGAGCACCGTCTTCGCGGCGGTCGCCTGCTCGTGGCTCGTGTTCGTCTCGCTGACGCCGGCCCACGAGCGCCCCTACGCGCTCGGCTCGACCAACGGCAGCGTCTGGAACGCGGTGTTCGTCTACAACGGTCTCGACCGCATCAGCCACGCGGCGCAACCCTCCGGCCTCTCGACGACCGTGATCGCAAGGGCGGCCGCAATCGCGACGACGACGACGGCGCCGACGCGGATCAGCCCAACCCTCGTTGCCACCGCCTCGCCGCCCGGCCCGATCCGCCTCTTTGAGCACAACGCGATCGACTACGGCGGCCTCGTCGGCACGGCGCTGTTCGCCGCGTTGGTGCTTGGCGCGCTCGCCCTCGCGCCGGCGCTTCGCACTCGCCTTCACCTCGGCCGCGACTCGACGTGCCAGGCCGTGATCGAACGCGCTGCGATCCTCGCCGCAGCCATCTGGCTGATCACCGGCTACGCCCTCTTCAGCTTCGCGGGCCGCGTCCATCCGCGCTACCTCGAGGCGTTCACACCCTCGATCGCGATCGTGCTCGGGGCCTCCTTCGTCGTCCTCGCGCGGCGCTCGCGCGAGCCCGCCCAGCGCTACCTCCTGGCGCTGGCACTGCTGGTGTGCGTCGTCGAATCCGCAGCCGGAACCGGCACGATCACGCGCGCCGGGATCTATGCCGTGGCGCTCTTGGCCGTAGCGGTGTGCGTCGGCGCTGTCAGCGTCATCTCGCGCAGCGGCCGCCACGCTAAGCGGCTACCGGCGTGGTGCACACCGAGCGCCCTCGCCACGGCGCTCCTCGCGGCGCTCCTCGTCGTCGTGCTGCTCGACGACGACGTGCGCTCGATCGCCGACAACAGCACCGTCCAGGCCGCCGAGGTGACGCTGTCACCGACGCTCGTCGACCCGCTCTCGAACTACCTGCTGAGTCACGAGGACGGCGCCCGCTACGAGGTCGCGGTCAGCGCGCCGGAGCTCGCCGCGCCGCTCATCATCCGTGGCCTTCGCCCGGTGCTGCTCCTGACCTCGATCAACTCCAAGCCGCTGGTCACCCTCGGCGAGCTGCGCGCCGACGCCGCGCGCGGCGAGGTTCGCTACGTCTTCATCCACGGCGGCTGCCCCTCGGCACAGGACACCAACCTTCCGGCCTGTTCACGCGCCGCAATCTGGGTCCGCGCGCACGCCCGGGACATCACGCCCGTGCTCGGTCTCCACACCAAGCGCGGGCTGCTCTACGAGCTCACCTGAAGCGACGGCCCGCGCCGAAGCAAAGGCCCGCCACGCCCCACCGCCGCGCCGATCAGCGCTTCTCGGCGCGCGCCTTCGCTCGTTCCTCGCGCGAAAGGCGCGGTATCAAAGGCTCGTGAGCTGAGCGGCGCAGCCGGATGAAGCTGATCGTCCCCCAGGTCGCCGGGATCCAAAGCGCGATCGCGTGGTAGGCGACCGAGGCCGCGGTCGCTGTCGTGGCGTTGGCGCCGTAGAGCACGAACATCCCGACGAAGCTCGCCTCGAGCACGCCTACGTTCCCGGGGATCGGCAGCACGTTCGCCAGGTAGCCGATCTGGTAGGCGAGGACGATGACGGCGATCGGCGGCGCGTGCCCAGTCGCGCGAAAGCACGCCCACAGCACGGCGATGTCAAACCACAGGTAGCCGAACGCCCCGAGCAGCCGCCAGTCCGGTGAGGTGAGCAGGCGTCGTGTCGCGCGGATCGTCTCCGCGGTGCCGAACAAGAGCGTCGCAAGACGTCCCTTCTTGCGGGCCCGCGCTCGCCGCTCGGTGAATCGTGGCAGGACGAGAAAGACGGCGAACACGAGGACGCTGAAACCCGCCGGCAGCAGGCTCAGCAGCGGGTTCTGGGGACCGGGGAGGATGCCGAGGCCGAGCAGCGCACCGAACAGGATCAGCGTGATTCCGTTGATCGCGCTGGTCAGCAGGAAGAGCACCGCCGAGCGTTGCGCGATCTGGCCGATCGGCAGGCCGCGCTCACGCAAAAGCCACGCACCGACGGCGATGCTGCCGGCGCCGCCGAGTGAGACGGCAGCACCGAAGGCCATCTCGGTCAGCGCCACGCGGGCACCGAAGACGATCGGCGCGCGGTCAAAGACGGTCAGGAAGATCAGCACGTAGCCGAGGCAGGAGAGGATCTCGAACGCCACCGCGGCGAGCAGCCAACCCGGGGTCATCCGCGTCAGCACATGCCCGACGCCATGCAGACCCGGCACGGCGATCAAGAGGCTGACGGCCAGCACGACGAGCACGACGAGCGTGACAATCCCGTTGCGCAGGCGCCGCGCCTGCGCCTCCGGCCGGAGCTCAGCGGCGTCGCTCGGTCCAGTCGCGCTCACGGTCAGCGCAGCCTACCCAGCAGCCGCTAGGTGACGTGGAAATGCAGGCCGAACACGACGATGAACGGCCAGAGCACTACCGCCAGCGCCGCCGCGAGCACCTGCTTGAGTGCGTCGGCGTGCGCGAAGTAGTGGTGTGCCTGCGCGACGAACGCGCCGATCACCAGGTAGACGATCCCCGGCAGTCCGATTCTCATCCACCCACCGCCCTTCAGCCTCGCGTTGGTTCCCAGGGTCCCGTGCAGCCGAGCAGACGATACTGGCCTCACGCCACCCCCTCGGGCGCGCTGACAATCGCAATAGTCAGGGCTGATCGGCCGGCGGCTGGTCGTCCGCCGCGGACGCGGGCTCCTCAAAGGTCACGCTGATCTTTTCGCGCGGNNAGGCGAGCGCCGAGGAAGAGCCACGCGAGCAGACCGATCACCGTGGCGAAGCTGCCATAGGTCTGAGTCGCGCCGTGCAGCACGTGCTTGACGTAGAGCCCGCCGACGCTCTGGAGGATCTCCCAGCCGATGCTTGAAAGGATGATCCCCGGCCACAGGTCATGCGTCGCGATCAGCCGACTGGTGAGCAGCCGGAACGCGGCGAAGAAGAGCAGCAGGTTGCAGGCCAGCGCGATCAGGATCCCGGCGATCACAAGGAGGACGCCGCCGGTCCCTGTGGAGACCAACCCGGTCACGACGGTCGAGACGATCTGCAGGACGCCGAGGATCGCGAGCAGGCCGAGGCCGCGGACTCGCGCGGTGAAGAAGTTCGGGCGGTAGCGGTGGGCTACGCCGTGGACCTGGTTGAACATCGTCTGGACGACGACGGTCACACCGAGGCCCGCGGCCAGCGCGCCGACTGCTCCGACCACGAGGCCGACCGTGCTGCCCTTGAGGTGGCCGAGGTCGAAGGAGGTGCCGATGATCGGGATCTCCTTGAGGCCGGAGTTGAGGATCGTCGTGCGCGCGCTGGGGTCGCTCTGCAGCACGAAGCCGAGGATCGCGACGGCCAGCAGCAGCAGCGGAAACAGCGACAGAAAGGCGTAGTAGGCGATCAGCGCCGCGAGGTTCCCGGCGCCGTCGTCGGAGAACTTCTTCTGCACGGCGAGCGCGATAGCGAGCACTCGGTGACGCTGCTGGAAGCGGTCAAACGAGCGCACTGGCCCAAGCACGTCCATGGCGCGCATTCTGACGCGCCGCGCTCGTCACCGCTCGGGTGCTGAGGCCCGCAGCGCGGTGCTAGGCTCGCTCCCGGATTCGAGGCACGGGCGCCAGAGGGCGGATTGCGTGCACCGCCAGAGGACGGCCACCTGTGCCGCCGGAGTGCGGAGGCGTGCGCCAAATGCGGGACGACGCGGTGCGGTGATGGAGCTCGAGCGGTACCTCATGACGGCTGAGATGCTGGCGCCGGGTGGCGGTGAGCTGATCCGCACGCCCGTCGAGGTGCGGTTCGATCCGCTGACCGGGCACACCACGCGCATCCTGCCGGAGCGCGGTCTGATGCCCTCGGGCGACTTCGATCTCGCGGCCTTCGCTCGCGAAAACCAGACCCACTGTCCTTTCTGCCCTGGGCGCATCGACGAGCTGACGCCGCGCTTGCCGCCGGCGATCCACGCTGCCGGGCACATCACGCGCGGCGAGGCGATCCTCTTTCCGAACCTCCACGCCTACGCATCGCACAGCTCGGTGTCGGTCTACTCGCCGCGACTGCACTACCTGCCGCTCGCCGCGATCACCGAGCAACTGCTCGCCGACAACCTGGCGACCCAGGTGAGCTTCGCGGACGCCGTCATGGCCGCCGACCCCGACGCCAGTTGGGCCTCGATCAACGCCAATCACATGCTGCCAGCGGGCAGCTCGCTCTTTCACCCCCACCTGCAGGGGATCGTCGACGCCCATCCGACGACGCTCCAGCGGCTGCTCGCCGCGGTTCCGGCCGAGCGCTTCGCGGCCTACCTCGAAACCGAGCGGAGCGCCGGCGAGCGCTACCTCGGTGACACCGGGCGGATCGAGTGGCTCGCCAGCTTCGCGCCAATCGCCCCCGCCGAGCTGCGCGCGTTCATCGCCGGTATCGCCTCGCCGGCCGAGCTCGACGACGAGTTGACCCGCGAGCTCGCGCACGGCATCTCGCTCGGGCTTGGCGCCTACGCCGAGATGGGCTTCGAGAGCTTCAACCTCGCGCTCTACGGCGCGCCGCCGGGCACCGCCGGCTACCGCCTGAACCTGCGCCTCGCGGCGCGCTCGAACCTCAAGCCCTTCTATCGCTCCGACTCGACCTTCCTCGAGCGCCTGCACTGGGAGGGTGCGGTCGACCTGAGCCCGGAGCTCGTGGCCGAGCGGATCGGCGAGCGCTTCCGCAGCTAGTCCGCTCGACCGATGAGATTCGCGCCTCGGTGCGGTCATAAAGGGAAAGACCACCCCGGAAGAAATGACGAACGCATGAAGCTGACGACCACGACGCAGGTCTCCGTCGATGGAGTGATGCAGGGAAACGGCGGAGATGAGGACCGCCGGGGCGGATTTGAGCGCGGCGGATGGGGCATGCGGCACCCCGACAGCGAGGTCAGGACGTTCATCGCCGAGCTCTACCAGCGCGCCGACGCGTTCCTGTTCGGCCGCTGGACCTTCGAGCTCTTTGCCGGCTTCTGGGGAGCAATGGAAGCGGGCAGCCACCCCATCGCAGATGCCTTGAACACGCGGCCCAAGTACGTGGCATCGAGCACGCTCACCGACCCGCAGTGGGCGGACACGACCGTGCTCTCCGGAGACGTAGCGGCCGCTGTCGGCGAGCTCAAAGCCAAGCCGGGAGGCGAGCTGCAGGTGCACGGCAGCGGCGCCCTGGCCCGCTGGCTGCTCGAGAACGACCTCGTCGACGAGATGAACCTGCTCATCGTCCCCGTCGTCGTCGGCCAGGGCACGCGGCTCTTCCCCGACACCGGCCCGGACATTGCGCTTGACCTGCTCGACTCGCGAGCCTTCCCGAAAGGCGCAACGCTCCAGATCTACCGGCCGGCCGGCCGCCCGCAGTACGCAACGCCACCGCCGAGGTGAGCAGGTGACGTAGGTGCTGCAGTTACGCGCTGGGTCGGGAAGAGTCCGCGCGGTACCACGCAGGCCGCCCAACAAAGGCGATTCGACGGCCAGGTTGCTAGCGTGTCGCCGGTGAGCGGCGGCGTGAGCGATGTGTGGGGCGAGGCCTTTGGCCTATCGAGGCCGGGCAAGATCGTCTGCGTCGGGCGTAACTACCGCGAGCATGCCGGCGAGGAGGGCGTCGCGCCGCCCGTCGCGCCGCTCTTGTTTGCAAAGTTTGCGAACACGATCGTCGGTCCCGGTGAGCCGATTGAGATTCCGCCCGAGATTGGCCACGTCGACGCCGAGGCCGAGCTGGCGGTCGTGATCGGCAGCGTGGCCCGGCGCGTTTCCGTGGGGCGCGCCCTGAGCGTGATCGCCGGCTACACGGTCGCCAACGACGTCAGTGCCCGCGAAGCGCAGTTCGCCGACGGTCAGTGGTTCAGGGCCAAGGGCTACGACACGTTCTGCCCGATCCTTCCCGCGTTCACGGAGCAGGGGGCGATTGGCGACGGCAGCGGCCTGCGCGTGACGCAGCGGCTGAACGGCGAGCTGCTCCAGGACGCGAGCACCGATTCGCTGATCTTCGACGTGCCGACGCTCGTCGCCTATGTCTCGGCGGTCTGCACGCTCGAAGCGGGCGACCTGATTCTCACGGGCACGCCTGAAGGTGTCGGCTACTTCCGTGAGCCGAAGATCGCGCTCGCCGCGGGCGACGTCGTCGAGGTGGCCGTCGAGGGTATCGGTGCGCTCGTCAACCCGGTGGCGTCCGCCGGAGGCGACTCTCAGCCGGTGTAGCGCAGACCGCTGGCGATGCCGTTGATCGTCTGCAAGCTGACACGGCCGATATCGCTCTCCGCGTCCGCGTCGCCGCGCCGCAGTCGCGCCAGCAGCTCGATCTGGACGAAGGACAGCGGGGCGACGTAGGGGTTCCGACGATCGATCGAGGTTTGCAGGATGAACTCGGAGTCGAGCAGGCGTGCGTTGCCGCGGATCAGGACCAGCTCGCTCTTCGCCCGTTCGAATTCGGCCACGAGCTCGCCCCAGATGCGTTCCCGTTTCTCTTCGTCGTCCCACAGCCGCGTGTAGCGGATCGCAATCGCCGGGACGGCGGTCGCCAGCGCCATCTCGGCGTTGGCCAGCAGCGCCCCGAAGAACGGCCAACTCGTGCTCATCTCGCGCAGCAGCTCGAGGCTGTGGCGCTCACGGGCATCGGCGAGCGCGGTGCCGAGACCGAACCAGGCCGGCAGCATGATCCGCGCCTGCGCCCAGGAGAACACCCAGGGGATCGCGCGCAGGGCGTCGATCCCGCCGTCGAGCTGGCGTCGTGGCGGCCGGGACCCGAGCCGTAGGCGCGAGATCTCTGCCAGTGGCGTCACCGCGGCGAAGAAGGCCGCGAACTCCGGGTCGTCGTGGACGAGCGCACGGTAGGCGCGGGCCGACGTCGCCGCCATGTCCTCGACGACGCGTTCGAACGTCTCATGCCGCTCGCTCTCGCCGAGGGCGCCGGTGGTGAGCGTCGCGCTCGCGGCCAGCTCGAGCTCGCGGTAGGCGATCTCGGCGACCGAGTACTTCGCCGTCAAGACCTCGCCCTGCTCGGTCATCTTCAGCCGGGCGTTCACCGTCCCCGGCGGGAGGGCGAGGATCGCACGGTTTGTCGGACCGCCGCCGCGCCCGATCGCGCCGCCACGGCCGTGGAAGAACACCCATTTCAGCTCGTGCGAGGCGATCACCGCCGCGAGCTGGGTCTGGGCCCGGTAGGCGGCCCACGCGGAAGCGACGTAGCCGACGTCCTTGTTGGAGTCCGAGTAGCCGATCATCACCTCCTGCTCGTCGTCCACGGCGCGCAGCGCGGCGCGATAGGTCGGCTCTGCCAGCAGGCGGTCCATCGTCGCCGGCGCCTCCGCCAGTGTCGTACCGGCTTCGAACAGCGGCACGATGCGAAGCCACGCTCCCTCGCCACCGGCTTCCGCGAGGCTCGCCTCCTTCATCAACAGCAAAACCTCGAGCAGGTCCGACGGCGCTTCGGTGCCCGACACGATGTAGGTCTGCACGGCCCGCCGGTGGTTCCCGGAGAGCGCGTCATGGAGCATCCGGAATGTCTCGACCGTCTCGCGCGTGCCGGGCGAGAAGCCGGCGATGTCGGCGGGAATCAACGGCCGGCGATCGGCGATGTCGTGGGCGAGCAGAGCCATTCGCTCCTCCTCGCTCAGCGTCTCGTAGTCATCGCGGATGCCGAGCACCGAGTAGATCTCAGCGAGCGAGCGCCGGTGAACGCGTGCGTGCTCGCGGATGTCAAGCCGCGCGAAGTGAAAGCCGAACACCTCGACCTGGCGGATCACGTCGTGGAGGTCGCCGGCGGCGGTGTACTCGCCGGCCCCTTCGATCAGCGAACGCTCCACCAGGCGCAGATCGCTGAGCAGCTCCGCCGGCTCGCCGTAGGCTCCGGGTTCGTGCTGGAGAGTCGCGCGCACGCGCTCACGCAGGAAGGTCAGCGCACGGCGATAGGGCTCCTCGGGGTTCAGCGCCGCGAGTTGCGCCGCCAGCTCCGGGAACTGCTCGACTCCTGCCGTGAGGATCGGCTCGATTGCCGGCGCGGGGCCGTTTATGCGAGCCGACAGCGACAACCGCCCGGCGAGCAGCTCGAGACGACTTTCGAGAAAGCGCAGGCACTGTTCGCGCATCAACTCGAGCGCCGCCACCGTGGTGGCCGGCGTGACAAAGGGGTTACCGTCGCGGTCGCCGCCGATCCACGAGCCGAAGCTCAGCAGTGGCGGTACCTCGAAGTGCTCACCGGGGTAGAACTCGGCCAGTGCCTCCTCGAGGTCGCGGTAAAGGCGCGGCACCGTCGTCGCTAGCGTCGTTGAGAAATGGACCAGCCCGCCGCGGACCTCGTCGAGCACGGTGACCGTGGTTGCACGCAGCTCATCCGATCCCCACAGCTCCTGCACCGTCGCGAGCAGCCGCCGCCGGGCGTCGTCGTCGCCATCGCCGGCGCGCTGCGCCGCTTCGTCGAGCTCGCGCAGCACACCGAAAACGCGCGCCAGCTTGTCGATCGTCGTGCGCCGGCGCGCCTCCGTCGGGTGCGCGGTCATCACGAGCCTCAGCTCGGCGTCGCGAAGCAGCAACCGGAGCTCGGCGGCGGTCTTCCCGCGGCCGGCGAGATCGGCGATCGCGCGGCGGACCGAACCCGAGCGCGGCGCCGGCGCGTCCGCCGCGGCGCGCCGGCGAAGCCGCCGCACGCGCTCGTTGTCTTCGGCCAGGTTGACGAGCTGAAACCAGCGCGTCAGCGCCCGCACGAGGACCTCCGCCTGCTCCAGGTCAAGGCCCGCCACGAGCGTCGCCAAGCGCTCCGCGGCCCGCTCGTCACCTTCGCCAACCGCATGCCCGAGCGGGACCGCTTCGTCCAGCAGCGCCACCGCCGTAGGGCCGTCGCTGGCCCGCACGACGTCGTGCAGGACGCCGGTCAGGAGTGCTTCGTCGCTCGCGAAATCGCGCGGCACCGCGCCCGAGGCTTCACCGTTGTTGCTCATCCCTGCACATGCTCACAGTTCGGCTTGGCGGACGTCGCGCAGGAAGCAAAGCCGCACCGGGGCGCGCCGTAGGGTAGGCGGCGCAGTGCCGAAAACGGTGTGATCGGCGCCAGCGCTAGACGCCGGTCTGGGCGGTGATCCGCCCCGCCTTGACCGCCGCCTCGAGCGCCTGGTAGTCGCGCTCGTTCTGCTCCGCGTAGGCGTGTGAGAACTCGACGATCGCGTGATCGAAGGACGAGCCTTGTCCGAGGTAGCTCGCGATCGCGATGCGGTCCCCACTGCGGGCGTGCCCGCGGGCGAGCGCCCAGGCACAGAACCGGCCGTATTGGGCCATCGCCTTCGGCGTCATCTTCGCGATGTTCCCGGCACCCTTCCAGTCGCGCAACTGCCGGACATAGAAGTCGATCGGCTGCCCGTCGAGGCCGGACTCGAGGTGGAGCCAGCCGAGAAAGATGTCGCTGACCGCCTGCACCAGCCGTTGACCGGTCACGACTCGCTCGGCGTGGTTGTGAAATTCGCTGCGCCCGACGAACTCTTCGAGCACCGACGCGTCGGCCTCCTTGAGTTGGAGGAAGAGCGGGTCCGTGCCGTCAAGACCGACGAGCAGCGCAATCCAGGCGCGCGTGCCGACGCTGCCCACGCCAACGACCTTGCGCGCGAAATCAACGGCACGGAACTCTTTGAGCAGGACACGCCGGTCCCATTCCAGCGATGCACGGTAGGAGCGGAGGTGCTCGTGCAGCCCCTCGAACATGTCGTCGCGCTCGCTGCCCTTCGCGAGGTCTGAGATAGGCACGATCAGCGGCGGTTCGGCAACGATCCGTGGCTCACCGTCGACCTCGTGGGTCAGCCTTCCGGCGCTCGCCTTATTCCCGTCTGTGCGCGCCTTCGAGAGCGACTTCTCGGTTTGCTCGACCAACCTCGTGTTGAGCTGTGGCCCCAGCTCCCCGAGCGCCGATGAGACGTCCAGGTGGGCGTACCAGACATCGAGGTTCTTCATGCCGGCGAAGTGCGTCATTGTCGTCCGGTACTCCGCGACGGTGCCGGAGGCGATCTGGTTCTGGTATCTCGGTGCGAAACCGTTCTCGCGCGCCGCGATCACCATGCTCGTGACCAGGCGCTTGACGTCCCACTCCCACGGCCCGGGAAGCGTCTCGTCAAAGTCGTTGACGTCGAACACGAGCCGCCGCTCCGGTGAGGCGAACACACCGAAGTTTGCGACGTGAGCATCGCCACAGCACTGCACCGTCAACCCGGTTCGCGGCGTCGTCGCGAGATCGCTTGCCATGATCTTCGCTGCGCCACGGTAGAAGGCGAACGGCGAGGCGAGCATCCGGCCGTAGCGGATTGGCACGAGCTCCGGGACGCGCGTCGCATCCTGGCTCTCGAGCAGGGCGATCGGATCGGCGCGCGGCGCTCCCGGCTCAAACGCGGCGTGACTGGAGCGCGGCAGCTCCGATCGTGCCGCCTTGCCGCGTGCCGCACGCTCGGCGACGCTCAGCTGCGCGGTCGACGAGGATAAGTGCTCGGTCGACGAGGTCGGTTGCTCGGTCGACGAGGTCGGTTCGCTCGCCATTCCAAGACCATACGCCCCGAGGCTCAGCTGCGCTCCGGCGGCCATCGTGCTCGCTGGCTTGGTGTTGCTAGCGCGGTAGGTGGCGAGCTTCGAAGCGTGGCATGCTGCCGGGTCATGAGCGAAGTGGTTGGGATCGGGATGGAGGAGCCGGCGAACATCAACGGCGCGTTCCCGCGACTCGATGAACCCCATCGCGAGCGGCTGCGCGCGCTCGGGACGGTGCGCGACGTAGAGCCTGGGGATGTGCTGTTCCACGAAGGGGACGCTGGTTATGACTTCTTCGTCGTGGAGTCCGGTGCCGTGGCGATCGTTCAGGGCTACGGCACCCAGAACCGGGTGATCTCAGTCCATGGTGCGCATCGGTTCCTCGGCGAGCTGAACCTTCTGACGGGCTCGCGCGCCCTCTTGAGCGCGGTGGTGCGCGACGGCGGGAGCGTCATCCAAGTGCCCGTCGCCAAGCTGCGCACGCTCACCGCTGAGGACCAGGACCTGAGCAACATCATCCTGCGCGCTTTTCTGGCGCGCCGCTCACTGCTGATCGAGGCCGGAGCCGGCGTCAAGGTGGTCGGCTCGCGCTACTCGCCCGACACCCGCCGTCTGCGCGAGTTCCTCCAGCGCAACCGCATCCCCTACCAGTGGGTTGACCTCGAAACCGACGCCCAAGCCGACATCTTGCTGCGATCGCTCGCCGTTGAGCCCAGCGACACACCGGTCGTCGTCGGCGCCGAGCGCGTGCTGCGCAATCCCACCAACGGCGAGCTTGCGGCGATGCTCGGGCTCGGCTCGCGCGGGGCGCCGCCTGCGATGTGCGATCTCGTGGTCGTCGGCGGCGGTCCTGCAGGGCTCGCCGCAGCGGTCTACGGTGCCTCAGAAGGGCTCGACACCCAGGTCGTGGACGCCGTGGCTTTCGGCGGCCAGGCCAGCACCACCTCGCGGATCGAGAACTATCTCGGCTTCCCCACCGGAATCTCCGGCAGCGAGCTTGCGGAGCGCGCGATGCTGCAGGCGAGGGCGTTCGGCGCACGCCTCGTCGTGCCCGCAGAAGCGGTCAGCTTTGCGCGCGAAGATGGCCACTACGCAATCCAGCTCGCGAGTGGTGACACGGTCAATGGCCGCACGGTGATCGTCGCGACCGGCGCTCAGTACCGCAAGCTGGACGTGCCCGGCATCGAGCGCTTCGAGGGTGATGGCGTCTACTACGCAGCCACCCAGGCCGAGGCGAAGCTGTCCGCGGGTGCGCCGGTTGTGATCGTCGGCGGCGGAAACTCCGCCGGACAGGCCGCGATGTACCTCTCGCGCCAGGCAACACGCTGCTGCCTGTTGATCCGCGCCGGCGATCTCGGCAAGTCGATGTCGCGCTACCTGGTCGACGAGATCGAAGACAGCGACCAGATCGAGGTGCTTCGCTACAGCGAAGTCGTCGAGGTAAGGGGCGAATCCAGCGTTGAGGCTGTCGTTGCTCGCGACACGCAAAGCGGCGAGCGCCAGGAACTCGCAGCCGGGGCGCTGTTTGTGTTCATCGGCGCCTCGCCTCACACCGACTGGCTTCGCGGCGAGGTCGCGATGGACGAAGACTGCTTTCTGCTCACCGGCCGCGACGTCGCGGACGAGGATCTGGCCATCCCCGGTGGCGAGCGACCGTACTTCCTGGAGACGAGCCAGCCCGGTGTGTTCGCCGTCGGCGACGTGCGTTCCGGCTCGATCAAGCGTGTCGCAACAGCTGTCGGCGAGGGCTCGATGGCCGTCCGCCTCGTCCACCAGCGCCTCGCGACCGGCTGAGACGGGCACGCCCAAGAGTCTCATGCTCGGAGCGGGACTCAGGCGAACGCGCGCGCTGGTCACAGTCTTCTTCTTCCTCGACGGCTTTCTGTTTGGGAACTGGGTTGTGTGCGTGCCGCAGATCAAGGCCCATGTGCACGCGTCATCGGGTGGGCTCGGTGTCGCGCTGCTTGGCATCTCGGCCGGCGCGGTGGTGACGATGGTCGCCAGCGGGCGACTGTGCGCGCGGTTTGGCAGCGCGCCGATGACCTTGTTTGCTGCGGCTCTGATGTCGCTCGCGATCATGTTGCCGGCGCGTGTGACGAGCGTCGCTTTGCTGGCCGCGGCGCTGTTTGTCTTCGGTGCCGGCTTCGGCGCTCTCAACGTGGCCGTCAATAGCACAGCGGTCGAGATCACCGGGCGCGTCGGGCGGCCGATAATGCCGAGCTTTCACGCCGCCTTCAGCCTTGGCGGGTTGGGCGGAGCGCTCGTCGGCGGTGCCCTCGCGAGCGTCCTCAGCCCGGCGTGGCACCTCACGCTGGTTGGCGCGCTCGGGCTTGTCGTGACCGCGGTCGCCGGGTCGCTGCTGTTGCGCAGCGCACCAAGCGCGAGCGGTGAGCCCGCAGCCCGTGCCGAGCAGCCCGGCAGCGCTGGCCGCGGCGATTTGGCCGCTCCGCGCCGGACGCTGGCAAGCCGGCCGCGCGTGTTCGTCGCGGTGTTCGGCGTCATTGCACTGTGCTCGTCCTACGGCGAGGGCGCGATGGCTGACTGGGGAGCGCTCCACTTGCGTGACAATCTGCACACGAGCGTCGGGCTCGCGGCGGCCGGCTACGCGAGCTTCTCGGCGGCGATGGTGATCGGGCGGCTCTCGGGCACATGGATGCTCTCTCGCGCAGGTCGCACGTTCGTGCTCGCGGGCGGTGCGCTGCTCGCCGCCGCCGGCATGCTCCTGGCCGCGCTCGTACCGGTGCTGGCGATCGCGATTGTCGGTTTCGTGCTTGTCGGTCTTGGCTTGGCGAATCTGTTTCCCGCGGCGATCGGTCAGGCTGGCGCGCTGACTGGGCCAAGCGGCGTCGCGGTCGCGTCGACGATCGGCTACTTCGGGCTGCTCGCCGGGCCGCCGGCGATCGGCTTCCTCGCCGAGCGCACAGGGCTACCGGCAGCGCTGACCACGGTTTCGATGCTCGCGGCTATCGGAGCCCTGATCGCCATGCTCGTGCATCGCGCGGAAGCGAGTTGGACGGCGCCGTAGGGAGCCAGCGCCCGGCCGCGGCGATCCTCGAGCGGCTGGCGCCTTTCGCTATTTTGGCTTGCGGATGAGCGCGCGAGCTTGGGCGATCTTCGCCACTTTGTCGCTGGTATGGGGGATTCCCTACCTCTTCATCAAGCTCGCCGTAAACGGCGGCGTGACGCCCGGCCTGCTGGCGTGGGGGCGGGTCGTACTGGGGGCGCTGGTGCTGCTGGCGTGGGCCGCGCGCGCGGGAACGCTCCGTTCGCTTCGCGGGCACTGGCGGTGGCTGCTGGCCTACGCGATTGCCGAGATCGCGATTCCGTTTCCGCTGATCGCTGCCGGCGAGCAACGCGTGACATCCTCGCTGGCGGCAATCATCATTGCCGCCGTGCCCTTGCTGGTGGCTCTGCTGGCATTGCGCTTTGACCGGGCCGAGCGCGCCAGCGGGGCGCGCTTGATTGGACTGGTGGTGGGGATGGGCGGCGTCGTGGTGCTGGTCGGCATCGACGCGACGGAGCGATGGTCGACGCTGCTTGGCTCGGGGATGATCCTGCTCGCCGCGGTCGGCTATGCCGCGGGCCCGATGATTCTCAAGCGCCACCTCTTCGACCTCGATCCGCGGGCCGCGATGGGCGCCGGCCTGGGCTTGGCGGCGCTCCTGCTCACGCCTGTGGCGCTGCTTGATATCCCCGCGCGCGTCCCCTCGGCCACGGCGCTCGTCGCGATCGTCGTGCTCGGCGTCGTGTGTACGGCAGTTGGCTTCGCGCTGATGGCCGTGCTCGTGTTCGACATCGGCCCGGGCCGCGCCCTGGTCGTCGCTTACATCAACCCGGTCGTCGCCGTTGCCCTGGGGGTCGTGGTGCTCGGCGAGCAGCCCGGCGCCGCGGCGGTCGCCGGGCTGTTGCTGATCCTCGCCGGCTCTTGGCTCTCGACCGGCGGGCGTCTGCCCCCGGGCATCGCCACGGCGGTAGGTGGCTGGCGCCGCCCCGACGAGCAGGCCCCGCTAGCAGACCACCTGATCAAGTCAGTCCCCGCGGCTAGGTAGGCCACAGCGTGGCGCTGCCGCCACAGCCCGCGAAGGCGCTAGCGTGGCTTCTTGCATAGCTTCGCGCGGACCGGCCTCCGGGGCGCTAGCACCAGGAGGTCAGTCCGCGCGTCGCGAGCTTGGGCTAGTGACCGACGCTTTCGGGCGTCGGGTAGACCTCTTCGACGTACTTGTCGACGCGCTCGGAGGGCAAACGGAAGTACATCGCTGCGTAGAAGATCATCAGGCTGAAGACGGCGACGACGAGGAGATCCCAGTAGAGAGGAAGATCGCCGTTGCCGCCTACGAAGACCGTCTTGAAACTGCCGACCCCGGCGATGATTCCGCCCGAGCCGAACCCGCCGAAGTAGGAGATCACGCCCATACCGATGATGTAGGGCAGGATCCAATACGCCCCCTGCCAGTCGATCTTCGGCTGGTTGGGATTCAACTTGAAGACGCCTGAGAGAAGCATCAGCACGTAGCCGATCACGATCGCGACGATCAGCGTCGTGTAGACCCCCCAGCCCGACCAGTAGACGATCCAGTTCGCGCCGATGAACGAGACCGGCGCCAGCACGTTGGCCGCCGGCAGGTGGTAGGCGCGCGGGAGCTCAGGCTTCGAGAGCCGTAGCGCGGCGAGCGAGAGCGGCGCGCCCGCGTACATCAGCACCGACGCCGCTGTGACGACGCCGACCAGCGTGCTCCAGGCCGGGAACGGCAGCAGGAAGCCGAGGCCGATGATCATCGAAAAGATCACCGCGACCGCCGGAACGCGGGTGCGCCTGGTCGTGCTTTCGAATACCTGCGGGATGTAGCCGTTCTTGCTCAGGCCGAAGAGGATCCGCGAGGCCGATGTGCCGTAGACGAGCCCTGTTCCGGACGGGGAGATCACCGCATCGAGGCGCAGAATGAACGCGAGCCACGCAAGACCCGCGACCTTTGCGACGCTATAGAAGGGAGCCGACGCCAGCGCCGCCTTCAGCGGGCTACTACCCGGCGTCGCTATCTCCGTCCAGGTCTGGCCGTTTGTGAGCAGCTTCGGGCTGATCGCGCCGATGAACGCGACCTGCACGAGCGTGTAGATCGTGGCGCCGATGAAGATCGAGTAGATCACCGCGCGCCCGATGTCGCGTTTCGGGTTAGCCGCCTCGCCACCGAGCTGCACGGCCTGCTCGAAGCCGAGCAGCGAGAAGACGATGCCGCCTCCCGGAATCGCGATCAAGATGTCCTTGACCGCGGCACCCTTGACGAAGAAGCCGCCGCCGGCGCTGAAGTTGTGGCTGTGGAACTTGAACAGCAGGAAGATGATGATCGTGAGGACCGGGATGATCACCTTCCAAGTCGTCACGTAGTTGTTGATCCGCGCGAGCCAGCGAATGCCGTAGAGGTTGATCGCCGTGAACAGGATGAGCAGGCCGATCGCCGCGGCGAAGCCCCAGCTGTGGAGCGTGTTGTTTGGTGGTGGCTGGTACCAGCTACCCAAGCCGGAGTACGAGGACATGTACTGGACGGTCGCGAGAACCTCGATCGGCGCGACGCTCGCCGCCTGGAGGTAGGCCATCCAGCCGAACGTGCCACCGGCGAAGCTGCCGAAGGCGTAGTGGGGGAAGCGGCCGGTGCCGCCCGTGACCGGGAAGAGTCCGCCCAACTCGGCGTGGACAAGCGCCAGTCCGATCACGATGATCGACGCCGCAATCCACGCGAGGATCGCCGATGGACCCGCTATCGATGCTGCGGTGAGCGCTCCGAACAGCCAGCCGGACCCGATGATCGATCCCTCGGATGTCCACAGCAAGCCGAGAAATCCGACGCCACGGACGAGACCGTCAGCCTCGAGGTTGACGCTTGGCGGTGGAGTTGCGACCTCAGCCATCTAACCCTCCCGGTTCGTGCTGATCAGTGCAAACGGCAGTTTTGCGCGCCATCGTAATCAGTTCTGCGCCGGCAATGTTTAAAATTTTTCGCTGGACCGTGAAGCGACGCATGGTTGGCGACAGAACCAGTGTCGAATCGGTGCCATCCTCGGAAAATGCGGGCTTGTCTGGCATGGCCGGCCGTCCAAGATCCGAGCGCCGTGTTTCGCCCACTGTGCAGTGGGGCGGCTTCGCGAGTCGCTCCGGGGGGTTCCCGCAGCCGGCCCAAGCGCGAAGCTAGACTCAGCCGCCATGGCGGCCACGTGGGATGAGTTCGAGCGTCTGCAGCTCGCCGTCGGCCGGGTTACGCTCGTCGAGGACTTTCCCGAGGCCCGTCAGGCGGCGTACAAGCTCACGATCGACTTCGGAACCTTCGGCGTCCGGCACTCGAGCGCGCAGATCACGCACTACACGAAGGCTGAGCTGCTCGGCCGCCAGGTCGTGAGCGTGCTCGGATTTGAACCCAAGCGGATCGCCGGCTTCAAGAGCGAGGTCCTCGTGCTGGGCGCGCTCTCGGAAGAGCACGGGGTCATCTTGCTGGCGCCCGACCGCGAGGTCGAAGACGGCAGCGTGATCGGCTGAGCGCAGCCGCCACGCGGCGAGCTGAACCGCAGCGAGCTAGCGGCCGCCGGCCGGCTACCGAGACGCCTGCTCCTCGCCGAGGACTTTGCGTAGAACCACGAAGTGGAGGTCGTCACGTTTGGGCCTGGCATACCGCACGTCGGCGGGGAAAGGCCTGAGCTCGCCGGTGCGCTCGAAGCCGAGTCGCTCATACCAATGGACCAGTGCCGTCTGCTGGGCGAGCACCGTGATCTCCAGGACATTGGCGCCGAACTCAGCTGTCGCCCAGCGCTCGGCCTCGGCCACCACGCGACGACCCACTCCGCGACCCTGCGCAGTCGGACGCACCGCAAAGGTTCCGAGGAACGCCAAGCGCTCACCGCGGTCCTCCAGCTGACAGCAAGCTAGTAAAGCGTCGCTCTCCTCAAGCACGAGCAGCATCGAGCGTGGGCGCGCGATGACTTCGAGCAGCTGCGTCGCGGCGATCCGCTCCCCCCCAACGAGATCGGCCTCGCTGGCCCAGCCAACGCTTCCGCGATAGGCCGATCGCACGAGCCTCACAAGCTGCGTTGCGTCGCTCGGCACGGCACGCCGGAAACCCTTGACGTCCTTCACGTCTCGGCCTTCACCGACGGATGCCGCGATCCCCGAAGACCACGCGCTGGAGGGCGGGAATGCCGCGTCCGCGAGGCCTCAGTTGACGATAGCGTCGCTCGTCCCGACGTCGAAGAAGTGGAGGCGTTCGGGGTCGAGGTGGAAGCGTGCTCGATCGCCCGCGGCGAGTTTCGCTCGTGCTTCGACGCGGGCTACGCCCTCGCCACCGACGGCGACGAGGCTGCCCTCGCTGAGGCCGGCGGCTTCCTCGCCTTTCGCTTCGCTGAGGTCGATTTGATTGGCGTCGGTGGTGAAGTGGACGAGTCGCTCGGAGCCGAGTGCTTCGACCAGGTCGATGTCGCCTACGAACACGCTCGTGCCTGTCGTGGGCTTGGTGGTGTCGAGTAGCGGGAGGTCCTCGGGTCGGATGCCGACCGCGACGGACCGCCCGGCGTATGCGAGCAGCGCAGGTCGCGCGACGTGAACCGCGTCCGGCAGCGAGATCGTCTGGCTGCCGATGAGCACGGACTTCGCTCCCTCGCCGATCTTGGCCTCGAAGAAGTTCATCGCGGGTGAGCCCATGAAGCCTGCGACGAACAGGTTCCTTGGCCTGTCGTAGAGCGCTTGCGGGTCGTCGCACTGTTGAAGCACGCCGGCGCGCATGACGGCGACGCGGTCGCCCATTGTCATGGCCTCGACCTGGTCGTNNACGCTCGGCTCGCGTACGATCGCGCGCCCCATCGCGACGCGCTGGCGCTGTCCGCCGGAGAGCTGGCCCGGCTTGCTGTCGATCCATTCGGTGAGGCCGAGAAGCTCGACCGTTTCGTCGACCTTCGCCTTGATCTCCGCCTTAGGCACCTTGCGAAGTTTGAGCGCGAAGCTGATGTTCCCCCTGACGGTCATGTTTGGGTAGAGCGCGTAATTCTGGAAGACCATCGCTATGTCGCGGTCCTTCGGCGCGACGTCGTTGACGACGCGCTCGCCGATGCGCAGATTGCCGTCAGTGATGTCCTCTATTCCCGCAACCATTCGCAGTGCCGTCGTCTTGCCGCATCCAGACGGCCCGACGAGGACCATGAACTCACCGTCGGCGACGTCGAGCGCGAGCTCGTGAACCGCTTCGAAGCCGTTGGGGTAGACCTTGGTTACTTTGTCGAGGCTGATCGACGCCACTTTTCTCCTTTCCTGAGAGGTGCCCGCACGGGTCCGTGAGGGCTCGCATGCAGCACGGCTATCGCGCTCACTTGAGCGCACCGAGGGATAGGCCGCGCACGAGCTGCTTCTGTGCGATCCATCCGGCCGCGATGACCGGTAGGCAGCAGAGCGTTGCCGCTGCCGACAGCTCAGCCCAGTACTGCCCTTCGTTCAACTGGAAGCCACTGAGAAACACCGGCGCGGTCCCGTTGGTGTTGGTCAGGAACAGCGCGAAGAAGAACTCGTTCCAAGTGAAAATGACGCAGATCAGCGCGGTCGCGGCGATGCCCGGAAGGAGGATCGGCAGGATCACGCGCGTGAGCTCGACAAAAACGCCGGCCCCGTCTATCCGTGCCGATTCGAGCAGCTCCTTGGGGATCTCGAGCAGGAACGAGCGGACCATCCACACGGCGAGCGGCAGGTTAAAGCCGGTGTAGAGGATGACCAGCACCCAGTCGTTGTTGAGCAGGCCCAGGTGCGTGGCGATGACATAGATCGGCACGACCGCCGCGACAAACGGCAGCATCTTGGTTGCAAGGAAGAAGAACAGCACGTCCCGCCAGCGCTTCACCGGGCGGATCGCAAGGGCGTAGGCGGCAGGGATGCCCATTGCGAGCACGAGGATCAGCGTCGCGATGGTGACGAACGCCGAGTCCTCGAGCGCGTGGGGGATCCCGCCGGTGAAAGACGTGCTGTTGATCACCTGCGAGAACTCGGTGAGGGTCGGGCGGAAATTCAGCGTGGGCGGGTCTGTGTAGGCGTTGCTCTCCTTCTTGAACGCGGTGATGACCATCCAGAGCACGGGAAAGAAGAGGATGAACGCCAGGATCCAGGTGAAGATGGTCCAGAAGTGCCCGAGCGCCCACTGACGCGTGCCGCGCTTGTGGCGCCGACGGCGGTCGACCCCTGTGGCCATGTCAGGTCCCCTCCGTAGCTTGGAACAGGCCGGAGAGCAGGCGCAGCGCGAAGGCAGCGATGATCTCCGTGGCGATCACGACGATCACGCCGGCGGCGGCGCCCAGCGAGTAATTGTCCGCGTTCGCCACCTGCTTGTATATGTAGTAGGCGAAGTTTGTCGTCCCGTTGCCGTTCCCCCCGCCGCCCTGGGTGAGGATGAAGATCTCGCCAAAGGTCTGGACGATGTAGATCGATCCGAGCAGCAGACCGAGTTCGATGTAGCGACGCAGATGCGGGAAGGTGATCGAGACGAAAGTTTGGAAGGCGTTGGCGCCGTCGACGCCAGCCGCCTCGAGCGCTTCGAGCGACTCGCTCTGTAGCCCGGCGAGCACGATCAGCATCATGAACGGTGTCCACTCCCAGACCAGCACCGCAACGACCGACGGTAAGGCATACGTGCTGGCCCAGGTCACTTGACTGATGCCGAACCACGACACGATCCAGTCCAGAATGCCGAAGTAACTGCCGTAGATCGTCGTCTGAAACAGCAACCCGGTCGCCACCGGGATCACGAGGAACGGTGTGATCAACATCGTGCGGACGATGCCGCGGCCCCGGAACTTGCGATTGATGAGAATCGCGAGCGTCGTCCCGAGCAGCATCGAGAGGATCACCGCTGACGCCGTCATCTCGACGGTGACAAGGGCTGCCTGGCGAAACATTGGGTCCGACAAGACCGTGCTGAAGGAGGAGAACCCGACGAACTTGTTCGACCCCGGCACCAGCGAGTTCCAGCCGCGGAAGCTGTACCACAGGGTCACGAGGAACGGCACCTGTGTGACCACGATCATGTAAAGCAGCGCAGGCATCAGCGGAATCCGCCGAATCCACGCCGTGCGGCGCGCCGAGGAAGGCGAACGCTGCCGGCGGCTCGCGGGAGACCCGCGATCCGCCGGCAGCTGCTGGGCCGTTACGAGAGCGTCACTCATGATCCGAAGACGCTCTTCGCCACCGACACAGTTCGCATCGCGTTACTTCAGTAGTCCCGCCGTCGTGACCGCTGACTTGGCCTCCGACTGGCTCGTCGCCAATGCCTGCGTGACGGTCTCGGTGCCGGCGATCGCGGCCTCGAGATTGTTCGACACCTCGTTGCCGAGGTTGATGAACCAGGGTTCGTCGACGAACTGCACTCCCCCGTAAGGGATCGAGACGTCGGAATCCGTCGCGTGGTTAGGGGTAGCTGTGTTGATGGAGTTCAGCGTGACCTTGTAGAAGGCAGACGCCGCCTTCTGGTAGTTGGGATTCGAGTACGTCGAGTAGCGCGTGCCTGGGTTGATGTCAGCCCAACCAAATGGCTGCCCACCGACCGTCGTCTGCTGGCCGCTGTAGTCGAGGTACTGCTTGCTCGTCGCCCACTCGAGGAACTTGAGGGTGTCCGCCTGCTCCCCCACGCCCTTCGGGATGCTGAGCGACCAGGTGTACAGCCACCCGGAGTGGACGCCAGGGGCGCCGGTAGTTGCGTTCCCTGTTGGCGCGTACGCGTAGCCGGTGTCGGCGCCGACGGTCGGATAGGCCGTTGTGATCAGACCTGCGGCCACCGTCGCGTCATACCACATCGCTGTCTTGCCCTCGCCGTAAAGCGTCTCGCATTGCGGGAAGTTGTCCTGCGACGCGCCCGACTCGCCGTCCGCCTTGATCAGGTTGACGTAGAAGTTCCACGCCTGCTCGTCCGGTGTCGAGGTGAGCTGCGGCTGCCACTTGTCGTTGAACCACGAGCCGCCGAACGTGTTGACGATCGTGTCCATGACCGCGAGGTTGTCGCCCCACCCGTTGACGCCGCGCAGACAGATGCCCGCAACGGACGGCGTGTTGACCTTCGCGGCGATCGCCGCGACTTGCGCCCAGGTCGGGTGCAACGGCATCGTCTCGCCCGCCGCCGCAAGGATGCTCTTGCGGTAGTAGAGCATCGAGGACTCGCCATAGAACGGCACCGAGTACAGGCCGCCCTTGTACGTGAGCGAAGCGCGGATCGGCTTGAGCAGATCGTTGATGTCATAGCTCTTGTCCGCTGTCAGTGCCGGCGTGAGGTTTTGCAGCCAGCCATTCTTCGCCCAAATTGGCGTCTCGTAGTTCGAGATCATCACCGCGTTGAACTCGTTCGCATGCGTCGAGACGTCGGTCTCGACCAGAGCGCGCTCGTTGTTCTCGTTCAGGGTGTCGAAGTCGACCTTGATTCCGGGATACAGCTTGTAGAACTCCCCGATCAGGTTCTCGATGTTGAGCATGTTCGGGTTCGACTCGATGGCGATCTTGATCGTCACCGTCTTAGCGCTCGCCTGCGCGAATCCAGCATAAGTGCCGCCAACTGCGGCAACCAGCGTGACCGCCCCTGCTAGAAGTCCTATCTTCCTACCTCGCGGCGACCTGCCCAGTTTGCGACTCTCTCTCAGTGACCCTGATGAAGCAAACAGATGCCTCATTCTGTACATCGCCTTCTCCTCTCTGGAAATGTCAACGCTGCGGACTTCGCGCGCTCACGGCAGTGGAATGGGCCGCGTGTACGTCTGCTCCCTAGCCAAGCCAAGCCCGCTCAACGCATACCTCTGTCCTTCTCCTCTCTACGACCTCTGCAGATGTTCAGTGCGTATCGCCGAGGACCCACGAGCGTTCCGGCGCTGCCGGGTTCTCGGCCCTCGATTTTGTCCAGCGAACAAGCCCAAGGATGTGCATTTGTGGTATCGGTAACGCAACTGGCGGTAGGTCTACCACAACGCGTTTACGCCTGTCAAGCCCCAACCGCCGGCAACGAAAACCGAGACGACCCAGGTCATTTTGCCGTGGCACGCATACCAAAATGGTCCGGAACGCCTGCTGTTTCGAGCAAAGCGTTGGCGGAGCGCCGGCCGCGCTGCCGGTCGCGAAAAGCCCGGATGCCCGACTTGACGCGCAGCCGTCAGCGCCCTAGAGTGCGGCTCGCTATGGTACCGATACCGTCGGTTTATGTCATAGAAATAACCCCGACATGAGGGTGACTATTCGGGACGTGGCGAGTAAGGTCGGCGTCTCCCCGATGACGGTGTCGCGCGTGATCAATGCCAGTCCGCGGGTCAGCGACGAAACACGCCGTCGTGTCCAGGGCGCGATCGCCGAGCTCGGCTACGTCCCGAACCGGCTCGCTAGCGGCCTGACTCGGCGCACGACCCGCGCATTCGGCGTGATCGTCCCGGATGTCGGGAACCCGTTCTTCACGCTCGTCGTTCGCGGTGCCGAGGAGGCAGCTTGGCGCGCGGGCTACCACGTGATCCTTTGCAATACCCAGGCTGATCTCGAGCGCGAGCGGGGCTACATCGAGGACATGCTCGCGTTTCAGGTCGACGGTCTGCTAGTCGCTGCGGTCAGCGACCAATCGCAGCCCCATCTCAAGCTTTTGACGCGCAACGGCGTGCCGTTCGTGCTGATCGACCGCTCTGTCGCTGGGTTCAAGACCGACCTTGTGCAGGGCGACAGCGTCAGCGGTGCCCGCCAGCTCGTGCAGCACCTGATCGGGCTGGGGCATCGCAGGATCGCGATGATCACCGAATCAGACGAGGTGTCCACAGCCCGAGATCGCCTGCAGGGCTATCGTGAGGCGCTCGAAGCCGCCGAGATCGCCTTCCTTCCAGAGCTCGTGGTCGAGACCAGCACGGTCGATCCGCGACTCGCCTGCCAAGCGACACTGGATTTGCTCGACCTAGCCGAGACGCCCACGGCACTGTTCGCCGTCAACAACATCGCCGTGATCGGTGTTGCGGAAGCCGCTCGCGCGCGCTCGCTCGAGATTCCGCGTGACATTGCCGTCGTTTGCTTTGACGAGGTTGACTACGCCTCTCGCTTCCATCCTTTCCTCACGGTGATGTCGCAGCCCGCTGAGACGTTCGGGACGATCGCGACGCAGCTATTGCTCGACCGTCTAGCGGGACGAGTCGCCGAGCGACGTCGCGTCGTGGTACTGCCCGCGGACCTCGTTGTCCGCGAGTCGTGCGGCGCTCAGCTGCCCGTGTCATGAGCTTCGGAGGCATCGAAGCAGGCGGCACCAAATGGGTCTGCGGGATCGGTGACGGCGTTGGCACGGTGCTCGCGACTGAGACGTTCCCAACGACGACGCCGGAGGAGACGATCGCCCGCGCCGCGCAGTTCTTCAGGAGTGGCGTCCGGATTGACGGTTTGGGTGTGGGCTCGTTTGGCCCGATCGACGTCCATCGTGCATCACCAACGTGGGGGCGAATCACTACGACACCGAAGCCGGGCTGGGCGCGCACTGACGTTGTCACGCCGCTCGGCGCCGCGCTCAAGGTGCCCGTCGCGTTCGATACCGACGTCAATGCCGCCGCGCTCGCTGAATCTCGATGGGGCGCCGCGATCGGGCTTGAGACTTCCTGCTACATCACGGTCGGAACCGGGATCGGTGGCGGTGCAATCGTGAATGGCCAGCTGCTGCACGGCTTGCTTCACCCGGAAATAGGTCATATGCGGATCCCCCATGACAGGTCGCGAGACCCGTTCGACGGCGTCTGCCCTTACCACGGCGACTGCTTCGAGGGACTCGCGTCCGGCGAGGCGATCCGCGCGCGCTGGGGGCGTCCTGGTGAGGAGCTCGCGGCTGACCCGATGGTCTGGGAGCTCGAGAGCGAGTACGTCGCGCTCGGGCTCATGAACGTAATTTGCGCCATTTCTCCGCAAAGAATCGTCGTCGGCGGTGGAGTCCCGAAGCAGCCAACCCTGCTCCCGCTCGTCCGCCGTCGACTGCTCGGGCTCCTTTCGGACTACTTCAACGCGCCGGAGCTAACACGCCCGGACGCGGTCGACACCTACATCGTCGCCCCGGGTCTTGGCGACTTAGCTGGGGTCATTGGCGCCATCGAACTCGCGCGGAGGGCAGCCCAGGACCGCGAACCACGTGCCTAGGTCGAACTTCGTGGAGGAAGCCGGCGAAACCCAGGGCACTCGTGAGCACGACAGTGTGCTCAACCCAGCGCGACGGTCCGTCCTCAGCGCGGCTGGACTGGAGAGGCTCCCGCCCGCAAGGCCGATCGGCACGCCGGCTCGATGAAGCCTTTGTCTCTCGCACCGGGGAGTCTTGGAGCGATCTCCAACGTGGTCCCAACGCCAAGCTATGACCGGCACCGACTGAGCGTCGGGATCGTGCACTTTGGCGTCGGGGGCTTTCACCGCGCGCACCAAGCCATGTACCTCGACCGACTGATGAACGCCGGCGAGGCGCTCGACTGGGCGATCTGCGGCGTGGGTGTGCTGGAGGCAGATCGCGCGATGCGCGATGCGCTCAACGCTCAGGGGTGCCTCTACACGCTGGTCGAGAAGCACAACGACGGGGTACACACGGCGCGAGTGATCGGATCCATCGTCGACTACCTCTACGCGCCCGACGATCCGGTCGCCGTGATCGACCGGCTAGCCGACGAGATGACGCGCGTCGTCTCACTCACAATCACCGAAGGCGGCTACAGCATCGACGACGTGACCGGCGCGTTCAACCCCACTACGGCCGCACTGGTGCGGGATCTCGAGGTCGGAGCGGTGCCGCGAAGCGTCTTCGGCCTGGTCACCGAGGGGTTGGCGAGACGTCGGGCGCGCGGGTCTGCTCCGTTTACCGTCGTCTCGTGCGACAACCTCCAAGGTAACGGCAGGCTCGCGCGGACCGCATTCACGGGGTTCGCACGCCTGCGCGACCCCGAGCTCGCGGATTGGGTCGAGCGAGAGGTCCATTTCCCCAACTCGATGGTTGACCGCATCACGCCCGCCACGACGGACGCCGACCGCGAGGACGTTCGGACTCGGTTCGGGATCGAGGACCGCTGGCCGGTGGTCTGCGAACCGTTCGTCCAATGGGTGCTCGAGGACTCGTTCTCGAGCGGCCGACCACCGTATGAGCTCGCGGGCGTCGAGGTCGTTGACGATGTCGAGCCGTACGAACTGATGAAGTTGCGGCTCCTCAACGCCAGCCACCAGGGCCTCTGCTATTTCGGCCGCTTGTGCGGCTACGAGTTGGTGCACGAGGCGGCTCAGGATCCTCTGTTCCGGCGGTTCCTCCGCGGCTACATGGACCATGAGGCGACTCCCACGCTCCATCAAGTCCCCGGGTTCGATCTCGACGGATACAAAAGCGAGCTCATCGAGCGCTTCTCAAATCCCGAGATCCGCGACACGATCGCGCGACTATGCGCTGAGAGCTCCGACCGGATTCCCAAGTGGCTGCTGCCAGTGGTCCGCATCCAGCTCGACCGGGCCGGCGAGGTGGCGCACTCGGCCGCGATCATTGCCAGCTGGGCGCGGTACGCCGAAGGTGTTGACGAGCAGGGCGCGCCGATCGACGTCGTCGATCGCCAGCGCGACCGGGTCATGGCTCTCGCCAAGCGTCAACGCGAAGATCCGTTGGCGTTCATCGCAAGCCGCGAGCTCTTCGGCGATCTGGTCGAGCAGGAGCCGTTTGTGACTGCCTACCGATCCGCGTTGCGTTCTCTTCACGAAGATGGTGCCCGTGCGACGCTTGCGAGGGTTGTTGAAGCCTACGACTAGGCGGGAGCCTTTCCCAAGTCACGGGCTGGTCAGCGAGGCCTAAGGGGGCACCGCGCGGCGCTCGGCCAGCGTCGGATAGAGCGCTGGAACGACGACCGCAGGCTGTATACGTGCGGGCGAGTGACGCGTCTGGTTGGACGACCCCTGTGCATCACTAATGTTTTGATACATTAGTGCGATGCCAAGCCTGGGCGGATCCGAGGAGCCTGTTGGCAGCGGGCCCGGTGACCGCTTGGTCGGTGAGCTCCGCTTCGATGGCGGCAGCCTCGCGCTTAATCTGATTGCCACCGTCGGACGACGATTTGGGACACCAGTCGAGCGGCTGACTGACCCCGGCCGGCTCGACGCTTGGCTCGGCGGTGTCGGGTTGCGGGTTGGGCCCGGCAGCGCAAACGAGAACGACCTCGCACGCGTTGTTGAGTTCCGGGAGAAGCTCAACGACGTCGTGCGCTCGACGTTCGTTGGTCACACGCCTCCTTCGGCGGCGCTCACCGCCATCAACCAGGCGGCCGCCGTCCCGGCTGAGCTTGGACCGGCACCGGTGGGTGTGGAGCTCGTGCTGCCGCCGGGTGCCGGGTTGGCCGACGCCCTCACCTCGCTGGCAGCGCGGGATGCCATCCTGCTGCTGTCTGGTCCGGCGCGGCTTCAGATCGCAGAGTGCGCAGCCCCGGACTGCCGCATGCTTTTCGTGCGCGCGTCCGAGCGTCGCCGTGCTTGGTGCAGCTCCGCCCACTGCGGCAACCGCAGCCGAGTTGCCGCGCACCACGCTCGCAGGGCCAAGGCGCCCGCAAACGGTGACGGCCATGACAGTTGAGCCGGAGCGACGCTTTCTCATCATTCACGGTGTCGAGAATCACCGCCCCCCGGGGCACTGGCAGCACCACCTGGCCGAGTTACTACGTGCCGACGGCGAAATCGTGCTCTACCCCCAGTTACCCGATGCTGACAGCCCGCACCTCGACCGCTGGCTGACGCTGCTGGCAGCCGAACTCGCACAACTCGGGCGCGGCGAACGCGTCGTGATCTGCCACTCCCTTGCCTGTCTGTTGTGGATGCACCACGCAACGAGTGCGACAGCCGCACAGGCGGTTGACCGGGTCCTGCTCGTGTCGCCGCCGAGCGCGACGCAGCTCTGGCCCGCGATCCAGCACTTCGCGCCGCCTCCAGAGGTGAACCGAGAACACCTCGGTCGGGCAGCACGGTCCGAAACGCGCGTCATCGCGAGCAGCGCCGACCCGTACTGTCCGGAATCCGCGGAGCGTCTCTATGCCGCGCCGCTCGGCCTCGCGATCGATGTGATTGAGACCCCCGGGCACTTCAGCGAGTCCGACGGTTACGGCCCATGGCCCTCGCTCTACGACTGGTGTCGCGATCCAACCACCCGGATACGGGCTAACCGCTGAGTGCCCGACGAAGCTAGCCGGCACGCTCCGCGGACGCGAGCCCACGGCGCGCCCAGAAGGCCATCACGGCGATTCCGCCGCCCAGGAGCGCGAACGCCAGCAGGACATCGACTGGCGAGTTGGCCAGTAATCCACGCGCGGCCTCGAGCACAAAAGTCGCGGGGTTGACGCTCGCGACAGAGTGGATCCAGCCGGTGAGCAGGGATAGGGGCACGTAGATCGGCGCGAGAAAAATGACGACGAAGACCGGCATCTGAATCAGCGCGCCGGCCTGTTCTGTGCGAAGGAACATCGCCACGCCGCAGGCCCATAGGGCCGAGACGGTGTTTGCGAGTATCCCGAGGGCGAGCATGCCAACGAGCTCGGAGCCGTCGGCGGGGACATGCATTCCGGCCAGAAGCGCGGCGATCGTCACGACGGAGCCCGTTACGAACCAGCGCGCGAGCGCTCCGCCGCAGTAGCCGGCGACGATCCCGCTGCGCTGTGGGGCCGTCAACAACAAACGACGCGCAAAACCTGAATCGAAATCGCGCGCCACAGCGAAGCCCGTGAAGACACCACCAAACGCCGCCGACTGCAGGAACACGAAGACGAACTGAAATGCGGTGTAGCCCGGCGGGTAGTTGAAATCTGGGACCTGCGCGATCTTTGAGAGGCCACCAGCGAACGCGGCGAGAAAAAACAGAGGGAAGGCGATCGAAGGCACCAAGATGGCGGGGCTGACGAGGGTGTTGTGAATCGAACGCCAAGCGACGCCACGGGCAACGAACCAGAAGCGCCTCACGTCCGCACCAGCCTGTTCTTAATCGCGATGTTCGCGAGCGTGAGGCTGATGATCACGAGCGCGAGCGCAAACCCGAATCCCATCGCCAGGGCTTGCCCGTTCCATCCGGTGATGACGAGACTTCGCATGCCTTCGATGAGGTAGGAGACCGGGTTGTAGGTCGCCACGTCGTGGAACCACTGGACCCGGAGAAGGGGGCGTGGCAGCGACGATGAGCTGAGGAAAAGCGTCACGAACAGCAAGGGGAAAATGGCTTGAACGGCCTCGCCGCTACCGGAGCGCAAGGCAATCAGCGCGCCGACCCCGGCGAATCCGAACGCGATCAGGATCGAGAGCACTAGCAGCACGAGGGCGCCGCCAACTCCGCTTGCGATGCCAACACCCGCAGCGATCCCGACCAGCAGGTAGACAACCGATTGCAGGACGGCGACCACGACGCCGCCGGCGAGTTGTCCGGCGAGCAGCGCGCTCCCGCGCAGGGGCGTCAACGCGAGACGGTTGAAGAAGCCCGACTCGATGTCGCGTGCGAGATCGATGCCGGCCGTCACCGCGATGAACAGGGCGCCTTGCATGAACGGGACAGCGAGCAGGAACGCGCGATAGCTGACCGGCGGGAAGCCGGGGATCTTCGTCGCGGCGCTCAGCGCACTGCCGTTGATGGCGAAAAGAATCAGGGGAAACAGCATCGGGAAGATGAGCAGCGCGCGCTGGCGCAGCGTGCGTGTGATCGATCGGCGTCCGACAGCTCCGATTTGCGCAAGCAGCCCGCTGGCGTTTGCGGGTTCAACGACCACGGCGCCTCCGACTGCGCTTGGTTGTTTCTTCAGGAGTCGCGTCGGGGTCTTCCTCAGCGGCGCCCTCAAGTTTGCGTCCGGTCTTGGCCAGGAAGACGTCATCGAGTGATGGTTGGTGGAGGTGTAGCGACGCCACGTGAAGGCCCGCCTGGTCGAGGACTCGCACCAGCTCGGCGAGCTGCGCTTCTCCGTCCGGCAACTGCACTGTGAGGCTCCCGCGGCCACCGCGCGTCGGTGAGCCAAACCGTCCCAGCGCTTCCGCGATTGCATCGCCGGTCGCGAGGTCAGCTGGCAGGACCTCGACGGTCGGGCTGCCGATTTCGGCCTTGAGCTTGGCCGGCGTGTCCTCGGCGACGATCTTGCCGTGATCGATGATCCCGACGCGATCAGCCAGCGCATCTGCCTCCTCGAGATATTGGGTGGTCAGAAATACCGTCATTCCCTCGTCGTGGGCGAGCCGCGCGACCTCGTCCCAAAGTGCCGTGCGGCTCTGTAGATCGAGTCCGGTGGTCGGCTCGTCAAGAAACAGGATGCTCGGGCTGTGGACCAGCGCAAGCGCAAGGTCGAGACGCCGTTTCATGCCGCCCGAATATCCGCCCACACGGCGGTTTGCGGCCTCTACGAGCCCGACCCGCTCCAGCAGCTCATCTGCGCGGCGCACGCGCGTCGCCTTTGGAATGCCTTGCAACGTTGCCTGCAGCATCAGGTGCTCGCGGCCGGTGAGGATCGCGTCGAGCGCGGCCTCCTGGAGTGCAGCGCCGATCGATGCCCGGACATGCGCGCCCTCGTGCACGATGTCAAAGCCGCCGACACTCGCACGGCCGCTTGTCGGCGGCAACAACGTCGTCAGCATCAACACCGTTGTTGACTTTCCCGCACCGTTTGGGCCCAGGAAGCCGTAGATCTCGCCGGGCGAGACCTCGAGGTTGATGCCATCTACAGCCCGTGGCCCCTTGCGGAATTCACGTACGAGTTGCTCGACGACGATCGCTGGACCAGGCACGAGTCCTAGGCTACATCAAAAGTGGTGTCTATCAACTGTTGAGCAGGGCAGATATAATTAGCGCCAAGATGGCGGCTGCAATTGGCGAGCAACGAAAGCAGTCAACGGCTGACGAGGCGTGGGAGCTCCTACTGCGACTGATGATGGTCGAGCGTCTGCGGTTCCGTGGAGTCGCCGCCGAGTTGGATCTGCACCCGGCACAGACCGGTGCCTTGGCGCAGATGGAGCCTGACACGCCGATGCCGATGCACGAGTTGGCGGCGAGTCTGCACTGCGACAACTCAAACGTCACGGGACTCGTCGACCGCCTGGAGGCCCGCGGCCTCGTGTCGCGCCGCCCTTACGAGCACGATCGTCGAGTCACACACATCGTCCTCACACCGCTGGGTATCGAGGCCCGGGAGCAAGTGCGGACGCGAATGCGCGCGGCACCACAGGCCTTTTCGCGCCTCTCGCGCGCCGACCAGCGCATGCTCCGCGACGTTCTGCGACGTGCGCTGGGGACCACGGATGCTGCGTGACTTCGGCTGCTAGATCACTGAGCTGAGGGTTCGCCGCAGCTCGCACGTTTGAACCTCCGGACGAGGTCGGGTACTCACCGGGACTGGCGTTCTGGTTCGGCAAGGACTCGCAAGCCCATTCGAACCGCTGTTGCCACGTGCTCAAGGGTTCGATCGGCAAATTGCCCCGGTTTGACGGCGTTTAACGAGCGTTCGGACAGGCCCAGCCGCTCGCCAGCGGCATCCGGACGAATATACGAGCGCCGCTCCGCCTTATGTTGCGTTGCGTCGATAGCAATGACGACGCGGCCCACCGGCTGTTACCTAGCCCGGAGTGCCGCACATCGGGATGCGCTTGTCTCGCCACGCCTGGTGGCTATATCTGACTTTAACGGTGCCGATTTCGGTTGCGTACCTCGCTGGGCCGCTGAACGCTGGCCCTGTCTTCAACGTAGTTGGCTTCAGTTCAGTTATCGCGATCCTCGTGGGTGTGGGCATCCACCGACCTGCTGCCCGCTGGGCTTGGTGTCTGATCGCGCTGGGGCAGGCGCTGTTCGCTGCCGGCGATGTGCTCGCGTACAACTACAAGGCGCTCTTTGGTGGTCCGTTGCCGTTCCCTTCTGTCGCGGATCCGCTGTACCTCGCGGTCTACCCGGTTACGGTCGCGGGGCTACTGCTCTTGATCAGGGCACGAACGCGAGGACGCGACTGGGCCAGTCTCCTCGACGCGACGATCGTCACGATCGGCCTCGCGCTTTTGTCGTGGGTGTTCCTGATTTCGCCGTACGCACACAGCAGTCTCCACCTCGGAGTAAAACTGGTGTCGATCGCTTACCCACTCGGCGACATTCTGGTGCTAGGGGTCGCTGTGCGCATGGCTGTCGGCGCAGGCCGCCGTAGTACTGCGTACTACATGATGATCTCCGCGATCGCGGCGTTGCTGGTCACAGACTCGGTCTATGGCTGGATAGTGCTCCACGGCACCTACCATCCCGGGGATCCACTCGATGGAGGATGGCTCGCCTTCTACATCCTCTGGGGTGCGGCGGCGCTACATCCCTCCATGACGACGGTCTCGCAACCGGCGACCCCCAGGGCCACGCTCACCCCGTTGCGGATCGCCTCGATCGCGGCAGCTGCGCTCGTGGCGCCCGTCATCGAAGTTGTGAAGGCCGCATCCTCGGCCAATTCAGACGGCGTCGTGATCGGCTGCGGCGCGGTCGTGCTCTTCTCGCTCGTCGTGACACGAATGATCATGCTCGCGCGCGAGAGCGCTGCTCTGACAACGCGCGTGTTGCGTACCGAGAGCGAAGCGCGCCTGGGCGCCCTGGTCCAGCACTCGACCGACGTGATCCTCGTCGTTACGCGGGACACCAAGGTCGAGTACGTGAGCCCGTCGATCGCTGCCATCTTCGGGTACCAGCCAGCGACGTTCGTCGGCGAACGCCTGTTTGACTATGTTCCCGGCGAGGATCGAGCGCGTCTGGAACCCGCGCTCGCCGCGCTCATCGCTCGCAACTCGGAGGCGTCTCAGGCTTTCGAATGTCGGGTCCGTCACCGTGATGGCCGCCTCCTTCACGCTGAGTGTCTCATTGCGAATCTCCTGTCGAACCAAGCTGTCCGCGGGATCGTCGTAAATCTGCGCGATGCGACCGAGCGCAATCGCGCTGCCACCGAAGTGGCGGTTGCGCGCGATCAGGCCGTGGAGGCGTCCAACATGAAGTCGGCGTTCCTGGCGAATGTCAGTCATGAGATACGCACGCCACTCAACGGTGTGATTGGCATGAGCGAGCTCATGCTCGACACCAAACTCACCGATGAGCAGCGCTCCTACGCTGAGCAGGTCGCGCGCTCGGGCGAACAGACGCTGTCAATCGTCAACGACATTCTTGATATCTCAAAGATCGAGACCGGCCATCTTGAGCTGGACGTCGCTGACTTCGACCTCCACACAATGTTGAACGAAGCATGCGTCGCAGCGCGCCCGCCGGCTCAGGCAAAAGGGCCACGACTCGACCTGGAGATCGCCACCTCGGTCCCGCACCTCGTACGCGGGGATGCCCGCCGACTGCAGCAAATCGTTGCGAATCTCCTCACCAACGCAGTCAAGTTCACCGCTATAGGCACGATCACGGTTCGCGTCAGCGCGACACCGGCAGCGACACGCGGCAACTTGATCCGGGTGGAGGTCGCAGACACCGGCATTGGGATCGATCCGGCCAGCCTGCAGCGGATGTTCGAGCCGTTTACCCAGGCCGACAACTCAACAACGCGCCTTTACGGCGGGACCGGGCTAGGCCTATCGATCGTCCGCGAGCTCGTCGAGCTCATGGGCGGAACCGTCAGCGCCGAGAGCGAACCGGGACGCGGCAGCAGGTTCTGGTTCGAGATCGAACTATCCCTGCCCCGCGACATGCGACATCGTCTGCCTGCTGACGTTGCTGCGCCGCTGTCATGGTCGAGTCCTCCACTCGTGCTGATTGCGGAGGACAGTCCGGTCAACCGGATAGTCGCTAGCCGTGGGCTCGAGCGCTGTGGCTGTCGCTCCCACGCAGTCGGTGACGGCCAGGAGGCACTTGAAGCTCTCCAGGCACAGCATTACGACGCTGTCCTGATGGACTGCCAGATGCCCATCTTGGACGGCTACAAGGCCACCACGGCGCTGCGCCGTCGCGAGTCAGGTCCGGAACACGTGCCCGTAATCGCAATGACCGCAAATGCGATGGACGGCGACCGCCAGCGATGTCTTGACGCGGGGATGGACGATTACATCACCAAGCCAATGCGACACGCGGACCTCGCCGAAATGCTGCGCAGGTGGATTCCAAACGATCACATCGCCTCAAACGATCACATCGCCTCGAACATGGCCAAACCGTCAGCCGCCCTCGAGCGGTGACGACGGCGAGCGCGTTCCGCTAGAGCATGCTCCCGCCGGGCGGGACGATCCACAAACGGGGTGCCAGTTTGACGAGTAGCTCTGCGTCGAGATCTCCGACGACCGGTGTCGCTGTTTGTTCCAATGTCCGCGCGAGCTCAGCCCACGCCAGCGCAACTGGAGCAACGCGCGCGGTTGGACCCCAACCGGTTGCGGCTCGCAACTCGTCGGCACGCGCCCGAGCGTCGGTGGCCGTGAGCTCGCGAAACGGGACGTTGGAGCCACGGATGAAGACGGTCTGGCTGAGGATGCCTCCGAGGCGTGTCGAAGGATCGGTGTTGGTCATCAGGCTGCTCTGCTTTGCCGCGCAGCGATGACGGCTTGTCCGTAGGCGATCCCACCGTCGTTTGCCGGGAGCAGCTCGGGTGTCAGGACTCTTAGACCAGCCGTGTCAAGCCCCGCTGCCACATCCTCCATGAGCCGCCGGTTCTGGAACACGCCGCCCGAGAGCACCACGAGGTCTGTCGCGCGAGCGGAGGCCGCCTGCTGACAGGCCTGCGTCGTGCCTAGAGCGATCGTGTTATGAAAGCGACTCGCGATGACGCCGACGGGAACCCCTGCGGCGAAGTCGGATGTGATGGCTTTGATGGTCTCACGAGGGTCGAGCACCATCATTCCGTCGCTGTTCTCGAGCTCGACCGGGTAGCGGCCGCGCTCCGCGGAGTCGCACGCCGCCTCCAGCTCGACCGCCGCCTGACCCTCATAGGTAACGGTGGCGCGGACGCCGCACAGGGCCGCTGTGGCGTCGAAGAGGCGGCCCATACTGGTCGTCACCGGCGAGCCGACACCCGTGCGAATGAGGCTCTGGACCGCACGCCACATGGACTCTTCAACGCGACCGATCAAAGCGAGTGGCATTTCCGGCTCTCCACCAACTGCCGCGGCGAGCCATGCACACGCCATCCGCCACGGCTCGCGGATTGCGCGCTCACCCCCAGGGAGTCGGACGGGCATGAGCATGCCGACGCGCCGGAAGTCGACGACGTCGCCGTAGAGGAGTTCGCCCCCCCACAGCGTGCCGTCCGGCCCGAGGCCGGTGCCATCGAAGATCGCGCCCACGGCACTGGCGAGTTCTCCGTGCTCGGCAAGGCAGGCGGCCAGGTGCGCGTGATGGTGCTGGACCGCCACGAGATCGACCCCCGCGCGTTCGAGTGCGTACTTGCTCGACAGGTACTCGGGGTGCAGATCGTGCGCCACGATCCGCGGCTCGACCGCGAACAGCCGCTCGAAATGCTCGATGCCCTCGACGAATGAGCCGAGCGTCTCGTAATTCTTTAGGTCACCGATGTGGTGGCCGACCCAGGCTCGCTCCCCTTTTGCGAGGCAGAAAGTGTTCTTCTGCTCAGCGCCGCAGGCGAGCAGCGGTAGGCGCGTTCCACCTGGCAGAGGCAAGCTCGCCGGCACGTAGCCACGCGAGCGGCGCACGAACGAGGTATGCACGCGTCCGGCGAGTTCAACCGCTCGCACGACGGAGTCGTCGGTCCGCGTCTGGATCGGTCGATTGTGGACGAGGAACAGGTCGGCGAGCGTCGCGAGGCGGACGAGCGCGTCGTCGTCGCGGAAGGCGATCGGTTCGTCGGAGACGTTTCCGCTCGTCATCACGAGCGTCGTGCCGGCGTCGGCGAGCAGCAGGTAGTGAAGCGGCGAGTACGGCAGGATCACGCCGAGCTCTCGGGATGCTGGAGCCACCGAATCCGCGACCGACGCATCCGCCAGGCGCGGCGCAAGGACGATCGGCCGCTCGGGGCGAACCAGCAGCTCGCGCTCCCGCCCGCCCAGTGCCACCAGTGACTCGGCGGCGGCAATCGAGCCGGCCATCAGTGCAAACGGCCTATCTTCGCGATGCTTGCGCGCGCGCAATGCCGCGGTCGCGGTCTCGTCGTCGGCGCGACACGCGAGATGGAAGCCTCCGACGCCTTTGATGGCGACGATCCGTCCGTTTCGGAGGGCCCAAGCAGCGGCTTGAATCGGATCCGCCGCGCCGGCGCTGTCAGCAATCCCGCCGGTGGCGTCGAGCAGCGCGACCGACGGACCGCACTGTGGACATGCGTTTGGCTGCGCGTGGAAGCGTCGGTCGCCGGGGTCGTCGTACTCCCGCTGGCAGCGGCTGCACATCTCAAAACCGGCCATCGTCGTCAGCGGACGGTCATACGGGACGCTGCGGATGATCGTGAACCGCGGGCCGCAGTTCGTGCAGTTGGTAAACGGATAGCGAAACCGTCGATCGGCGGGATCGAAGAGCTCACGCAGGCAGTCCTCGCAGGGTGCGGTATCAGGCGTGACGGGCGCATCCGCGAAATCGCCGCGTGAGCTCTCGAGGATCGTGAACTCGCCGCTGCCAGCCGGCGAGCACTCTTCGCTCTCAACGCGCTCGATCACGGCGAGCGGCGGCGCCTCTTGGCGGAGCCGCGCGAGGAAGCCGGCTACCGCGGCGGGCGCGCCCTCGACTTCGAGGAGCACTCCCTGTGAATCGTTGCGCACGAAGCCTCGGAGGCCGAGCTCGCTCGCCAACCGGTAGACAAACGGACGAAAGCCGACACCCTGAACCGTGCCATGGACCCGCACCCGCGTGCGCCGCGTAGCACGGGTAGGCGTGCCTACGGTCATCGCACGAGCTCCCGGAGCACGTGATAGGCGCTGGCTTGCGCCTCCTGAATCCGCGGTATGTGCTCCGAGCGCGTGATCAGCACATGGTCGGCGAGGCGTTCGCTGGCGATCGCGCCACCGTCATAACCGACCATCGCGATCGTCACGAGCTCGCTTTTGCGCGCCTGCGCCAGCGCCTCGATCACGCTGCGCGAGTTACCCGACGTTGACAGCGCGAGCAGCGCGTCGCCGGCGGTTGCGTAGGCGATCAACTGCCGCGAGAAGATCGCCTCGGGGCCAATGTCATTCGCGATCGCTGTGAGGATTGCGGGGTCTTCGGTAAGGTCGATTGCCGGTCGTCCAGAGCTCGGCGGGTAAGCCGTGCGGAAGTCCGCGACAGCGTCCATCGCGTCGGTTGCGGACCCGCCGTTGCCGAGTGCGAGCAGCTTGCCCCTGCTCGCGAAGCTCGCCTGAAGCGCCGCGCTGGCTTCGATCAACGTCTCACGGTTTTCCGTCAAGGTCTGGGCGCGGAGCGCTCCGATCTCCTCCGCTTTCATCAGCACCGATCGGCCGACGTCGTCGACCACGGACTCGAGATTGTGCTCTTGCTCTGCAAGAAACGGGTAAAGGAAGCTCGAGGCGCCCGCGTCGTGAACGCGGCGGGCATCGCGGCCGGCCAGCAGGCCGCGGTGGTCGAAGAACACGTGCACGAGCTCCCACAGGAGGTGATAGAAGGTCTCGACGAGCTCTTGGCGGATGAACGGGTCGTCGGTCGGAGGTGTGAACTCGTGCTCTGCTCCGGCCGGTGAGAACGCGATCGTCAAGCAGCCTCGCGCGCGAGCGACCGCCAGGGCACGTGCTGCCTCGCCGCCGTCCTCATCGCAACCGAACGCGATCGCGATGTCCTCGCGCCGTGCGAGCAGCGCCAGCTGTTCGGTGAGGTCGCCGCCTTCACCGGCCAAGCCGATGGCGGGGAGGGCACGCTTGCCGACGATCACTGGGTGCACGAACTCCACGGCCACGTGGCGCGCATCCGACCGCGCGGCCGGCGTCCGCCCTAGCGCGACCAGACGCCCACCGCGGGCGAACCGTTCGGCCGTGATGTGACACAGCCTCGCGAGCCGCTCGGATTCGCGCCCAAAGAACTCGTGGTTGGCATCGGTGCGCCGCTCCAGCAGCGCATGCACGAGCTCGCCGGGATCCGCGACGAGCACGACCTCCGTCATGCGGCAACCGGCTCGCGCGCGGCGATCCGCAGCAGCCAATCGCGCCAAGCGTCAATTCCCTCGCCGGTCCGCCCGCTGACGACAATCCGCTCGACATCGGGATGCACCTGGTCGATGTTGTAGAGGAGGCGCTCGAGATCGAAGTCGAGGTGGGGCAACAGGTCGATCTTGTTGACCAGCACGAGCTCGCAGGCCCGGAACATCAGCGGGTACTTGAGCGGTTTGTCCTCGCCTTCGGTCACCGCGCTGACCATCACGCGCGCATCCTCGCCGATGCGGAACTCGGCCGGGCACACGAGGTTGCCGACGTTCTCGACGACCAGCAGGTCAATGTCCTCGAGTGGCAAGCTGGGGATGGCCGACCGGACCATGTTTGCGTCGAGGTGGCATTCGCCGCCGAAGCCGGCGGCGGTGTTGATCTGGGTGACCGGAACATGCAGGCTGGCGAGGCGATCGGCGTCCATCGATCCCTGCACATCGCCCTCGAGGACTCCCACGGCCAAGCCAGGCAGGCTCGTGACGACCCGTTCCAGCAGCGTCGTCTTGCCAGCCCCAGGGGCACCCATGAAGTTGATCACCTTGACGGCGGCGCGGTCGAAGTCGAGCCGGTTGGCGCTGGCGATTGTGTTGTTGGCGTCGAGCGCTTCCTCGACGACCGTCACCTTGGTGCGATGCATGCGGCCTCCTCGATCTCGATTGACTCGACTTCAAACTCGTTCCCGCTCGCCACCGCAACATCCGCGCCGCCGCAGGTCGGGCAGCGGAAGGCGGGCACCTCGATATCCCACTCGGTGCCACACGGCGTGCAGCGCAGCCGGGCATCGACCACCTCCTGCTCGAGCCGCGCCCCTTCGCACGCCGTGCCCCTCGCGACGAACCCGAAGTAGAACTCGAGCGTCTCGGGAACGACCTGGCGCAGCGCTCCGACGCGCAGCGTGACGAGCGCTACGCGCCGCCCGGCGGCGTGCTTCTCCGCCGTTGCGATGATCGCGCTGCTGAGCGAAAGCTCGTGCATGCGCTCACTCTGGCGTGCCGAAGGCGGGCTCTGCGCGCAGCTCGTCGATCGTCTCGACGACGAGCTCGATGGCGCGCTCCACTGCTTCCTCGACCTGCTGCGAGAGCCCTAAGCCGACCTCTTCGACCTCCGCCGGCTCGCAGGCGATGACGATGACGCGACCGGGCCACGCGCCGACCGATTTGACGAAGCGCAGCACCGTCCGCGGGTCCATGCCGTGCGGGTTGATCACCTCACCGTCCTCGATCGCACCCTCTACGGAGGCCTCCTCGGGCTCGATTACGTAGAGCGTTCCCGGGTCGCCGCCCTGCCGACTGACGTCGAGGATCACGAGCGCCTCGTAGCCGCGCATAACCTCGTAGGCCAAGTCAAGCCCGCCCGTGCCGACGTCCATCACGGCCACGTCGGCCGGTAGCTCGCGCTGCGCGAGGCGACGCGCGACCTCGCCGCCAAAGCCGTCATCGCGCAACCACGCGTTACCAACGCCGGCGACAAGGATCCTGCCGATGCGCTCCTCACTCATGGCTGCAACACCTCCACCTCGGGCGCGAAGAAGAACAAGAAGCGGCTCGTATCGCGCATCAGATCCTGCCCCGGGTCGCCGTCGATCGTGACGCCAAGATGGGCCTTGCCGTCGTAGTCGACGAAGATCCGCTCGATCGTCGCGGTGCGCCCTTCGAGCATCCGCGCGTGCAGGTCGGCGTCCGGTCCGGGCCGGATCACGACCTTTGCGCCGCGCCGGAAGGTGACACCGTCGACCTCTGCGGCATCCTCCCCGGCGGTCGGGTCGGCGAGCCCCGGCGGCGGGGTCGGCGGAGTCGTGGACTCGCGTTCGCGCTGGGCGTCAGGATCGCGCAGCGTCACCCGACCATGCAGCGCGATGATGTCTGCGGGCGTCGCCGCTGCGGCGCGGGCGACCATCTCTCGCACGGCTGGATCCTGCTGCTCGATCTCCTCGCGCTCCTCGTCGCTGAGCGCCAGCACGTGCAGCAGCAGGGCTTCTTCGATTTCGGTCGAGTCAAACAGCCCGCCGCGACTCTCGGGCGCGATCTGCGGATGATCGGGCAGGACGATCGCGGCACCGACGATCGTGTCGTCGGCGGGCGTCACGAGCACCGGGAAGGTGTTGACGCTCTCACAGGGGCGTTCGAGCCCGGACACGAAGCGTCCGCCGCTGACTCGCACAATCGGCGTCGTCGAAAGCAGGGAGCGCGCGAGGGCGCCGGCGCGATCGAGGCCGCTGCTGACGAGCGTCCGGTTCTCGACTCGCAGCACGACCTCGTAGAAGCCGTCCTCGAGGCGCTCCGCGCCCAGGCTCAGCGCAACGGCGAGCGGTGGCGCGTCTGCGTAGGAGACCTGACTCTCGCGCTCGGCGGGCGTGACGGCGAGCGCTCCCACCACCGCGCCGCTGAGCGTGATCGTGTGTGCAGCTGCCTGGTGGCGCTCACCGCTCGCCGCCAGAAAGCGCAGCTCGGCACCGAGCACGGCGTCGGCCGGAGCCTCGAGTACGCAGCGCAGCTCGAGATGGTCGAACGTGCTTGTCAGAGTCGCGGCGTAGACCGGGGGGTAGACGATCCCGAACGGCGTCGGCGTCGCGTTCTTGGTGGTACCCGGCGTGTACGGGTACAGGGCATAACCCTCGTAGAGCAGCGATTCGACGAGCTGCTCAACCGAATCAGTCACCTCGCGCCTCGCTCAGCAGCTCGGCGACACAAGCATCGAAGGTCGCGAGCCCGCGATCGACCTTCATGCGCTGGAGTGCCTCGAGTGTCTCGCTGCGCAACCCGACCCAACCGGTGTTCGGGTAGTAGTGCGCAATTGTCTCCGCCCACACGGCGACAGGCATCCGGAAATCCACCGAGCGAGTCCAGGGCACGAGCACCATCTGCAGGCCGCCGTCATCGCCGGGGTAATAGATCATGCCGTTGAAGTGGAGCGCCAACGGTGCCTCGCCGTCGGGCAGTGCATGCAGGTACTTGGCGGCGGTGACCTCGAGGTCGTAGTTGCAAGGAATCGGCACCGCCACGGTTGTCGACCCGGTGAAGGCCGGCACGACCACGTCGAGCTGGGACCAGACGAGGCTGCGCGTCGTAACTGCCCAGCGCTCGGGTGGACCGAAGAGCTCGACCAGTCGGTCGCGGGTCTCATCGTCGTAGACGCGGCGCGCCGGCTCGATCATCAGCTGGATCGTGAGCGCGATCATGTAGACCTGACGACCGCTCGGTTCGCTCACCTGTAGATCCAGGGCGAGCATCGGCGCCGCGGCATAGCGCACCGAGCGAACACCGAGGACGCTGAAGTCGGGGTCCGGTGCGGCCGCCGGCTCGTCAAGCATCGCGTCGGGTGAGCGCACACTCATGCCGCCACCGCTTCGGCGCGCAGCTCTCCGAAGAAGCGCTCGACTGCCTCGTGCACGCCCGGACCGCCCGAGATCCCCTCCCAATTCAGCTTGATCGCACCCGTTAGCGCATAGCACTGGTCGATCGGCGCGATCGCATATGCGGGCGGGTCCGAGAGACGGTTCACGACGAGTCCCTCGATGTCGGGCTCGAGCTCGCGCAGCACCGGGTTGAGCTCACGCATGCGGTTCCAGGACGCAAAATGCAGCTCGCTCTCGGTTGCACCTGCGGGACTTGGATAAAGCGCGACGACGCATGCCGTAACGGTCGAATCCATGAAGAAGGCCAGCCCGATCGGGATCTGAAAGCTCGCCCACAGGTCGTCAGGAACGTCGAGATCGGGCAGCCAGACCGTGCGGTTCCCGGTCGGGCGATATTCGGGGTCGCCCGAGCGCACGTTCCAGCAGCTCTCGCAGGCGCATTCGATCCGGCGCTCTACAAGATGCAAGAGGTGGCGATGGCGCTCGGGGATCGTGATGCCGCACAGATCGCAGACCTCGCCGTCGGCTTCGGGTGCCTGGGGGATCGACGCGGCCGCGCCCGTTGTGTTACCGGCGCCGTCCGAGCGCGTCGCCTCGCCTGCCGTTCGTACCATGCCGCGCAGATCCGCCACCAGCTGCGCGCGCCGGCGCGCGGCGACCGCATCGGCGACCAGCGAGCGCCGCGGCCGCTCCGGGGGGCTCCCGTTTGCGCTCACGGCGCCAGGGCTACCTTGACGCTTCCGAGCTCGCGCAGCAACGGCACCGGGTCGAGCTGAATACGCTCCTGGTCCATCGAACGCCCCGCGCGCGGTAGGAAGAACGAGCGCCCGCAGTGGGGACACGCGAGCGCCCCCTCCAACAGCTCGCCGTCGTGGAGCGTCCCACCGCAAGCCGCGCAGGTGTCGCGATAGGCGAGCAGCGTCCCCGCGACGTTCGCGATCAGCAGGTCACTGCCGGCGATCGTCGCGGTGACCATCGATCCGTCGCGCAGCGACATCGCCGCCTGCACCTCGAACCACGCTGGCGGCTGAGGCGGCGGCGACATGACGACCGACAGGCCGAGCTGCGGCGGCTGACCGGCGTCGGCCATCGGCAGTGCGAGGCCGCTGATCTGCGGTGCCACGCCCTCGACCTCGAGCGCGTCGAGGTCGGGCGCGATCTCTTCGAGTGCCTGCTTGATTGCGAGCTCGAGCGTGACCGACGAAGCCGAGCAGTCCGAGCAGCTGCCGCGCAAGCTGATTCGGGCCACGCCGTCCTGCAATGACAACAGCTCGACGTCGCCTCCGTGGGACTCCATGTAGGGGCGTACGGACTCGAGCGCGCTTCGCACCCGGTCCTCGAGCGGGACCGGGTGCAGGTCGTGGATCAGTAGCAGCGTGGCGACCAGCGGATCCTCCGCGAGCTCGGCGGCGAGCCGTTCGCCGTCTGTTCCACCGGCCAGCAGGGAGGCCAGAATCCGCTCGAGCCCGGCGCCGTACATCTCGACGACGCCGGACACGAGCTCCTGCGCGAGATCGCGCGAAACGGACTCGCCCGCAGATTCGAGCCGCTCCTGCAGTTCCTGGACTCGCGCGAGCAGCCGTTCGGATTCCTCGCCGGCGAGGACCGTCGCATCCATGCGCTCAGGCCATCCCGGTCGGGGTGTGCATGACCTTTCGCACCTTGCCGTTGCCGGTGTACATGTGCACGCCGCACGGCAGACACGGGTCGAACGAGCGGACCGCCCTCATGATGTCAACGCCCTTGAAATTCTCCGGCCCGTTCTCCTCGAAGATCGGCGTGTTCTGTACCGCATCCTCGTAGGGGCCGGGCGTCCCGTACACATCGCGCGGGCTCGCATTCCACGGCGTCGGCGGATAGGGCTGGTAGTTGGCAATCTTGCCGTCGCGAATCACCATGTGATGAGAGAGGACGCCACGAGCTGCCTCATGGAACCCGACGCTGACCGCGCTGTCGGGCACCTTGAACTTGTTCCAGCTCTTCGTCCGGCCCGCTCGCACCTCCTTCAGGGCTCGCTCGAGGCAGTGCAGTCCGACCAGCGCAGAGTACGCCTGGTGATAGGTGCGCGCACGGTCGCGCTCGATCGCGTTGGACTTTTCCGGCACGTGCCACTCGAGCTCCATCTCGGGCAGGTTCGGCGAGCGCGGCAGCACCATCTGGATCGAGTGGCCCGTCGCCTTGAGGTAGCCGAAGTCGACCAGGCCCGCCTTCGCCGTGCACCACTGACGGGCGAACGGCCCACCGCCGGTGTCGCAGCAGACGTGCTTGCCCGTCCGCTTGTCGAACATCCGTGGCGATACGACCCAGGTGTACTTGTCGGTGAAGTCGCGCTTCTGCGGCCGTGGCAGCGTGACCTTGTTCCACGGATGGTTCTTGTCCACTGGGTTGCCGAGCGGATCCTTGTCGACGAACGTCGGCTGATCCTCCCAGCCACCGAAGTACGACGAGCCGAGCAGGATCCTGATCATCAGGTTGATCTCGACGAGATCGGTCGAGATCAGCTCGCCGCCGATCGCTACGCCGGGCGTGATGTAGCGCTTGCGACCCCAATCGGTCATCGTGCGATAGTCGTAGTCGACGTAGTCGGGATCGTCGAAGCTCCCCCAGTTGACCAGGTTCGTTTCGCGATAGCCGACCATGTCGTACCCCGGCAACTCCCGCAGGAAGAAGTCATAGAGGTCGTCGTGCATCGGAACGCTGCGCTTGACGTAGTCGAAATAGCGCATTAGACGAACGTAGTAATCGGTGCAGGTCTGATGCGTGATGTCCGCGCTGCAGCCTCCCGGCATGATCGTCGAGGGGTGCGTGTGGCGGCCGCCGAATAGGCAGTACATCTCGCGCGTGTAGCGCGCGACGTGCAGCGTCTCGAGATAGAACTCGCCCGTGAACGGGTTGAGGGCGCGCATGATGTCGGCGATCGTCTTGTAGCCGTGAATGTCCTGCCCGGGAGCCGACGTGCTTTCGGCCTTGGCCAGGAGCGTCGGGTTCGTCTCCTTGACCATCTGCTCGCAGAANNAGCGGCGGCGGCTTGACGCCGTAGGCCATGTTCTGGTTCAGGCACGAGCAGGTCGCGTGGTTGTCGCCGCAGATCCCGCAGATGCGGCTCGTGATGAAGTGCGCGTCGCGCGGGTCGATCCCCTTCATGAAGATGTCAAAGCCTCGAAACACCATCGAGGTGCTGTAGGCCTTGAGCACCTGCTTATTCGTGAAGTCGATCTCGGTGTGGATGCCGAGGCTGCCGACGATCCGCGTGATCGGATCCCACGACATTTCCTTGACGATCACCTTCTGCTGGGCTGTCGTGTCAACTGCCATCTGATGCTCTCCTCACTCGGCGTTCAGCCGGAAACGAAGTCAACAAAGGTCTTCGAGCTAGGTTGGGTGCGCGCTTACCAGCTCTTCGCGTAGCCGCTGGTGAGCGTGTTGCCCTTGCGACGCCATTCCGGTTCGACGTCGTACTTCTTGGTGACGTTGCGCCTGCGCATCGTCCGCACGATTGGGCCGTACGAGTACTTCATGATCGTGGCGGCGACGGCGCCGTAGGAGTCCTCGTCCATGAACGGCATGAACTTGTCGGGGAAGCCCGGCATCGTGCACGCCATGCAAATGCCACCGACGTTCGGGCAACCACCGATGCCGTTGACCCAGCCGCGCACCGGCACATTGCACTTGACGACCGGCCCTTTGCAGCCGAGCTTGACCAGGCAGCGATGGTCGGATCCGTACTCGGTGGCGAACTCACCCTGCTCGGCGAAGCCCGCCCGGTTGCAGCCCTCGCGCACCGTCCGCCCGAACAGCCATTTCGGGCGCAACGCTTCGTCGAGCTCCGGTGCCGGTGCAAGGCCCGCGAGGTGGAGCGCGAGATACAGCAGCGTCTCGGTCATGTTGTCGGGCTGCGCGGGGCAGCCCGGAATGCAGACGACCGGCAGGTTGGCCTGCGACTTCCAGTTCCATCCGAGGTAGTCCGGCACACCCATCGCGCCGGTCGGGTTGTTCTTCATCGCCGGGATGCCGCCGTAGGTCGCACAGGTTCCGACGGCGACGACCGCTGCGGCCTTCGGCGCGAGGCGATCGAGCCACTCGTTGATCGTGATCGGCTGGCCGTTGTCGGGATTGACGGCAAAGCCGGTCCAATGGCCCTCGCCATTGATCTCCTCGTTGCCGAGTGAGCCCTCGATCACGAGCACGAACGGGTCGAGCTTGCCCTGCTCGGCGTCGAACCATGCCTGGGCGTAGTCCTGACCCGTTGCATAGTCGATCACCTGGTTGTGGATGACGACCTTTGGCATTCCCGGGATCGCCTGCAAGATGATGTCCTCGAGGCTCGGGTTGGTGGCCGAGGTCATCGCCACCGAATCGCCCTCGCAGCTCAGCCCGGTTGTCATCCACAGGACGTGCGCGGTGACCGCCTCTGTCTTCTTATAGTCCGCAAACACCGACGTCGCCATGCTGTCGTCTCCTCTCGCTCTCAACAGATCCGCGGCAGGGGGTCGCCCACCAGCTGGTCCATCACCCGTCTGCCGCCAAAGCTCGTCTCCACGAGCACCATCCCGGGCGGCTCCGTCCGCACCTCGCCGATCTCGGCTGCGTTCTCGCAGCCGTCCACGCTCCGCAGCGCCTGCAGCGCCTCGTCTGCGGCCTCGGCGGCCACGAAGACGACCATCTTGCCTTCGTTGGCCACGTACATCGGGTCGATTCCGAGGATCTCTGCAGCCCCGGCCACGGCCGGGGCGACGGGGATCGCCGCTTCCCGAACGATCATCGCCACGCTGGAGGCACGTGCAAGCTCGTTGAGCACGGAAGCCACGCCGCCGCGTGTCGCATCGCGCATGCAGCGAACGTGTGGGCCGACGGCCGCGAGCAGCGCGTCGACGGCCGGCCACAGCGACCGCGTGTCAGAAACGATCGGGGCCTCGAGCTCGAATTCGCCGCGCGCGAGCATGATCGCCGTGCCGTGCTCACCGATGCTGCCGGACAGGAGAATGCGGTCGCCAGGCTCAAGCGCTGCCGGCGAGAGGCTCGCTCGCGCGTCGCGCTGTCCGATCCCGCTCGTGCAGATGTACATCCCGTCGGCGTGGCCCCGCTCGACCACCTTCGTGTCCCCGGCCACGATCTGCACCTCGGCCACGCGTGCCGCAGCAGCGATCGCCTCAACCTCAGCTCGCAGATCGTCCGCCGCGAGACCCTCCTCGAGGACCAGCGACAGGGTCAGCGCTAGCGGCCGCGCGCCCGCGACCGCGAGGTCGTTGACTGTCCCGTTCACCGCCAGCTCGCCGATCGAGCCACCAGGGAAGCGCAGCGGCTTGACGACGTAGGAGTCAGTCGTAAAGGCCAGCTGCGCGCCGTCAACCGAGATGCTCCCGGCGTCAGCCAGCTCGGCCAGCGTGGCACCCCCGAGGACCGGCACGAACAGACCCTCGATCAGGGTCTGCGTTGCCTTGCCACCCGCACCGTGGGCCATCGTGATCTGTGAATCGCGGAACTTTGCGCGCTTGCCGCGGGCCGTCTCGATGATTCCGAGGATCTTTTGCTCGCGCTCAGAAATCACCGCCTGGTCGGCCATCAGACGACCTCCCGCTCGCGGGCGAAGCGACCGTAGTTGTAGTAGGCGGCGCAGGCCCCTTCGGAGGAGACCATGCATGTCCCGATCGGGCGCTCGGGCGTGCAGGCCGTCCCGAAGACCTTGCACTCCCACGGCTTGATGACGCCCTTGAGCACCTCGCCGCATTGACACGCCTTGGGGTCCGCCACGCGCACGCCGGGGACCTCGAAGCGCAGCTCGGCATCGAGGTCGGCGTAGGCCGCAGACAGCTTGAGCCCGCTGTGCGAGATGAAGCCGAGCCCCCGCCACTCGAAATGCGGCCGCAGCTCGAAGACCTCCGCCATCACTTCGAGGGCGCGGAGGTTGCCCTCGTAGGGGACGACGCGCTTGTACTGGTTCTCGACCTCGCAGCGGCCCTCCGCAAGTTGACGCAGAACCATCGCGATCGCCTGCAGGATGTCGAGCGGCTCGAAGCCCGCAATCGCAACCGGCTTGCCGTAGTCGGCCGGGATGAACTCAAACGGCCGCGCACCGACCACCGTCGATACGTGCCCCGGCCCGATGAAGCCATCGAGCCGCAGATCAGGAGACTCGAGCAGCGCGCGCAGCGGCGGAACGATCGTGACGTGGCTGCACATGCACGAGAAGTTCTTGACGCCCTCGGCACGCGCTCGCTTGAGCGTCAGCGCCGTGGAGGGTGCGGTGGTCTCGAATCCGATCGCGAAGAACACGACCTCGCGGTCCGGGTTCTGCTTGGCGATGCGCAGCGCGTCGAGCGGTGAATAGACCATGCGTACATCGGCGCCCGCCGCCTTGGCCTCGAGCAGGCTCCCATTCGCGCCCGGTACGCGCATCATGTCGCCGAAGCAGGTGAAGATCACGCCCTCGACGTGCGCGAGTGCGATGCCGTCGTCGACGCGTCCCATCGGGATCACGCATACCGGGCAACCGGGGCCGTGAACGAGCTCGACGTTTGCCGGCAGCAGATCGTCGATGCCGTACTTGTAGATCGAATGCGTGTGCCCGCCGCAGACCTCCATCACCTTGTAGTGGCGGCCGGGCTCGACCAGCGAGAGAATCTCGCCCGCGACCGCGCGGCCGAGTTCGGCGTCGCGGAACTCGTCGACGAACCTCACGCCGCGACCTCCTCGCCGTCCGGTGCAAGACGGGCGATCGCGGTGCCAGCGTGAACGAGCACACGCTCGCCCACCGCCACGGGCTCGACGAGCGCGATCTCGACGCTCGACCGCGCGCCGTCCGCGCCGCTGCAGAGTGCAAGGCCGCGCTCGGCATCGATGCTCACGACGGTCATCGGATCACCATCGTCTGCGCAGGTAATGCAGTGTTGGGACGCGCATGTGGAATCGGAGGGGGCCGCCCAGCTCATTCGATCACGCTGGCCTTCAACTCCTCGAGCTCCTGCTCGTAGTCGGCGCCCATCGCCACGAGCAGATCGCGAGTGGCCTTCGCCTCTTCCTCGTCCACCTGGGCGATCGCGAAGCCGACGTGGATTAGCACCCAGTCGCCGGGGCCGACGCAGCTGTCTGCGCTATCGAGCAGACCGATGTTGACGGTGCGGCGAACTCCTGCCACCTCGACCGTCGCCAACCGGTTGTCCTCATCGACAATCTCGACGACCTGACCGGGGATTGCCAAGCACACCGGCCCGTTCTATCACTCGCGATTGCGCAGTTTTGGAGGCAGGTAACGCGGCTTACAAGGTGCGTGGTAACCAGCGTTACACGGCGACATTCCTACACGTGCCGCCCGCTCGCAGGCGCACAAAGAGGCGTACACTCGGCCCGCGCGCTGTCCGGGGGGACACCGAGCCGTGACGTGACACTGGAGAGGTGGTCATGCCGAGCGACGAGCAACACGTTGGCGAGGGTCACACCACAAGGTGGCCGCGGCCGGTGATCGCTCCGACGCGACTTGAGTCGGCGTCGCTCTACACCTACGTCCTCGACGCCGACTCGGACCTCGCCGAGGAGTTCGACATCCGCTCGCTCGTCGCGGCCCGGCAGCTCGCCACGGCGAGGGTGCTGGAGGTCACGGTCGGCGAGTGTGATCTCGCCCCGTGGTTTGACGCCGCGAGCCGCGGGCTCGGCGTGCTGATCCTCGAAGGCGTGGTTGCAATCGAGACGCACGTTGGCGACCGGACGGCGTCGGAGTTGGTCGGCGCGGGAGACCTACTTCAATTTCCTAACCGCGGGACAGACGATCTGCTGGAGCGGAGCTATGGCTGGCGAGCGCTCTGTCCAACCCAGCTCGCGCTGCTGGACGCCGAGTTTGCCGATCGGGTAAGGCCCTGGCCGCAGATCGTGCAGGCCCTCCTGCGCCGCGTCATCCGACGCACAGCGGACGTCGATGCTCTGCGCGCGATCACGTGCCAGCCGCGCCTCGAAGTACGTCTCGTCCTTCTTCTCTGGCATCTGGCGGCGCGCTGGGGACGGGTTGAGCCGACAGGCATCCGGGTGACGCTGCCGCTCACCCACCGCCTGCTCGGCCAGCTCGTCGGGGCAGAACGGCCGTCGATCACGCACGCACTGGCGCGACTGGCCCATGCGGGCTTGGTAACCGGTACCACCTGCGACCTCCATCTCAATGGAACGCTTGATAGGCATCTCGAGATCCTGCTCGAACGCACGAACTCGTCGCGCACACAGGGACTTGACGGCCGCTCCGAACCCCAACGGATCGCATAGCGCGTGGCGGCTCGAGGCGCGGGGGAGAGCTCAGCGGAAACACTCGCGCCCGAGCCAGAATCGGCGGGCGACTCGTTCGTTGCGGCCGGTTCACCGGTCAACGTGCTGTGGATGACGAGCGGTCTCGGCTGTGACGGCGACTCCATCGCGATGACGGCGGCGACGAACCCGAGCCTCGAGGACCTGCTGCGGGGCTGCTTCCCCGGAATGCCGCCGGTCATCATCTACAACCCGGTCTTCGCGTATGAGACGGGCGACGAGTTCATGCGCGCGTGGTTCGATGCCGCCGCCGGGAAGCTTGATCCATTCATCCTCGTGCTCGAAGGCTCGGTACCGAACGAGGAGATAAACGGCGACGGCCACTGGGCCGCCTTCGGCATCGACCCTTCGAGCGGTGAGCCGATAACCACGAACACGTGGATCGATCGTCTCGCACCCAAGGCGGCCGCTGTGCTCGCTGTCGGCACGTGCGCCGCATACGGCGGGATCCCCGCAATGCGCAACAACCCGACTGGCGCGATGGGCCTGCGCGACTACCTCGGCTGGGACTGGACCTCCCGCCGCGCGCTGCCGATCGTCAACTTGGCCGGATGCCCGGTCCAACCGGACAACATCACCGAGACCCTGCTGTGCATGGTCCTGCACCTCGCCGGCATCGGGCCTGCGGTCGCGCTCGATGAGCAGGGCCGGCCGGAGCGGATCTTTGGTCGCACCGCCCACGAGAGCTGCAATCGCGCCGGCCTCGCCGAGCACGGACAGTTCTCGGAGACCCACGGCGACGGGCGCTGCCTGGTAAAGCTCGGCTGCAAGGGACCCGTCGTGAAATGCAACGTCCCGACGCGCGGTTGGATCAACGGCGTCGGCGGCTGCCCGAACGTGGGCGGTATCTGTATGGCCTGCACCATGCCCGGCTTTCCCGACCGCTACATGCCGTTTGTGGAGCCCGACCTCTCAGCGCGGTTGTACACGACTGCGGCCCGCTTCAGCTACGGCCCCGTGCTCAGATACCTCCGCGAGCTGCGGATCCGCACCACATACGACGTTGAGCCGGCCTGGCGGCGTCGCTCCGATCGCCTCGAGACGGGTTACAGCGAGCCTGGTAGTCGCGCGGCCTGACGACCTGAGCCCGCTACGACCCTGACGGCCCGAAGGTGGAGCGCAGCGACCGCGCGAGGCGGCGGGCGCGATCGGTGCCGCGGCGTCCCGCCCAAGGATGGGGCCCGACCGCCCAAGGGTGCCAGCCGAGGGTTCCGTAGTGCTCGCGTAGCAGCGCCTTGAGCTCACCGCGATGCTCACCGCACGCATAGCGGTGCGGGCCGTAAAGGCCCCGCCCGTGCCACGTCAACCAGCGCCCCGGCTCGGCATCGACGTACTCGCCGTGGCGCAGGTCAAGCAGTTGGTGCTCAAGTGCAAGCTGGGTCTCGAGGTCCGGCCGGCAGCCGCAGACCTCACACCGGAACACCACCGCGACGGGCATCGACTCAGGGTAGCGCGAGACCCCGGAGCCAGACGCGTCTATTGAGACAGCTGCTCGGCGAGAGTCGGCCGGTGGCGATGCTCGTGCCGGTCTTCTAGGCCGTGCTCGTGGGCGTGTGGGTGGGAGTGGATGTGGTCGCCGTGGCTGTGCTCGTGCTCGTGCTCGTCATGCTCGTGCTCGCGCGCCGTGTGGGTGTGCTCGTGCGTTGTACCGTCGCTGTGCACGTGCTCATGACTGTGAACGCTCGCTTTGTCGTCGTGCTCGTGTCGCTCGTCCATCGCTCGATCTCCTCGGGCCCGGGGTCTTGTGCCCGTATCACGCAGCTCGCGGGCTGAGCAAGCCGGGCACGTGCCAACGATCGCGTAGTGGGTGAATCGTGCCTCGAAGCCAAACCGCTGCCTGACGCTCGCGCGGACCGGATCGAGGTCTTCGGGGCGGACCGCACGAACCGCACTGCAGCGCTCGCAGTAGAGGTACTCGCGTTCGCCACGGCCGCGCAGGGCGTACAGGCCGGGCCCGTGGCCGAGGTGCACGTGGCTCACGAGGCCATGGCGCTCGAGCGTCTCGAGATTGCGGTACACCGAAGTCAGGTCCAGACTGAGGCGATGCATGATGTGCTCAGCTGATACAGGACCATCCGCCGCGAAGAGCGCCTCGAGCACCAGCCGGCGAGCGGTCGAGAGCCGTAATCCGCGCTCGCGCAGCGCGATCACCGCGTCAGCGATCTCGCGGCAAGCCAGCGGCGGAGCCTCGGAGGCGTTGGTCATCGTGCGTCAACCGCCTTACTCGGCTAGGTCCGGGACACCGGTCGCCAGGGTTCTTGGTTTCAGCCGCGAGCTCCACCTCTCTTCGACGTGGCCGAACTTCCAGAAGGCGAGCGCAGCGGACCACGTAACGACGAACATGCCGACAATCACAAAGCCCGCGGTGTTGATGTTGAACGTCGCCATGTAGTTCCAGAAGCCGCTGTGCAGCCCGCCGAGCTCCATTGGCAGGATGCCGAGGACTTCGATCGTCCCGACAAAGAAGCAGATCGCGACGGATAGGCCGGTTATCGCGAGGTTGTAATAGACCTTTCGCACCGGGTTGAAGAACGCCCACGAGTAGGCGAAGTTCATGAAGATGCCGTCGAGCGTGTCAAACAGACTCATGCCGGCGGTAAACAGGATGGGCAGGCAGAGGATTGCGTAGAAGGGCAGACTCTGCGAGGCAAGCAGCGCGGTCGTTGCGAGCAGCGCGACCTCCGTCGCGGTGTCAAAACCCATGCCGAAGACGACGCCGACCGGGTACATCTGCCATTCCTTGTCGATCGTGCGCATCCACTTGCCGAAGAAGCGGTACATCAGGCCACGGTTTTGCAGCTGCTTCTCGAGTTCGGCCTCGTCGTAGGTTCCTCGGCGCATCGAGCGAAAGACGCGGAAGATGCCGGCGAGGATGACGATGTTGAGCAGGGCGATCAGGTAGAGGAAGGTCGCTGAGGCGACGGTGCCAAAGATGCCGCCGAACTGCTCGAGGTTTGAGCTCTTGTGCGAGACCGCGCCGTAGACGGACTTCTCCGCGACGATGATCCCGACTCCGATCGCGATCACGATCGTCGAGTGCCCGAGCGAAAACCAGTAGCCGATGCTGAGCGGCCGCTTGCCCTCGTTCATCAGCTTGCGGGTCGTGTTGTCGATCGCCGAGATGTGATCGGCGTCGAACGCGTGACGCAAGCCGAGCGTGTACGCGAGGCCGGCAACGCCGATACCGAGGCCCTTGTAATGCGACGGTACGACGACCAGGATGAAGACGCCGAAGCCGACGATGTGCAGGATCGCGACGGTGACGAACATCAACCCGGCGCGAATGCGTTCGCGCGGCGTGAAGTCCTTTGCGACCTGGACGACGTACGAGAGAATCCCGAGGCGTCCGTGGACGGTGGCTGGCGGCGTGTTCGGAGTGCTCACCGAACCATCTCCTCTAGCGTGGGTGTCATCTGGAGTTCGAGCGACACACGGTCGCCTGACCGCCACCTTGAATCTATGTGCTCGATCTTCACTAACGCAAGGTGATCGTGATTACAACGTGCTTGTGATTACCTCGTGACTAGCGGCTGATCGCAACTGAGTCCGCTGAGCGGCCTACGTCCTCCGGTATCACCCTTTGCTCGGCGCGGCGGCCTGCCCACTGTCCCCACCGACTGCGGCCCTCGCTAAATGCGCGTCGAAGGGCTCGACCTCTCCATCGTGCCCGATCACCCACACGGCCTCATCGACGGCGAATGCCTCCCGCGCAGGCGAGTCGAGCGTCGCGGCGGCGAGCAGGGCACCTCCGATCCGGTACACGTCGCGGACGGCGCCGATGCGAAACAGCGCACGCGTCTCATCCAGCACGTCGCCGCTACCGGCGCGCAGCACCGTCCGCAAGCTGTCGCGAATCGCCAACCCTGCCACCGCGGCGGCGATGTTCTCGATCTCGTCGGAGGTGACCGCCACTAGCGCCCTCGCGCGCGCGAGTGACAACCGCTGGAGCACGGCGCGGCTGCTGCCCCGACCAATGACGACGGGAATGCCGTACTGCCGGGCGCGCCGTACGTTGTCGGCCTCCAGATCGCGCTCCACGGCCACGACCGGGACGTCGAGGGAGCGCAGCATCATGCACAGACGCAACCCGACCTGTCCCAGCCCGACCACGACGACGTGGTCCTTACGCGGCATCGCGCGCGGGCCGAGGATTGCGACGAGGCGGCGGTCCAGCAGCCGGTCGATCAAACCGGCGATGAAGACGGCCGTGAAGGCCAGTGCGGCGAGCATCATCGCCGCGGAATACAGCTTCAGCCAGGCCGGCCCGTCATCGACCTTTGCGCTCGGACCCACGGTCACGATCGTCTTTGTCGCCGAGTAAAAGGCGTCGACGACAGACTCGTGCAGTGCGAGGAGGATCGCCAGCGTGTCACCCAAGAGGATTAGGAGGAATCCGACGAGGCCCGCGAGTAGCGTCTTGGCGCTCAGCTCGAAGGGATGCACGAGCGCGTTTAGGCTCCGCAACAGCTGCTCGCCAAAGTTGCGACGGTGCAAAGTGACCGTAGACGCGACCAGCCCGTCCGCGCCGCGTCGAATCCCCACCAACCCCTCGTCCGAACGCCGAACCGAGAGCAACGCGTCGTCCAGGCACGCCGCCGCCAGGGTTGGAGCCACGATGTCGGCCATCGACATGACCCGGACGTTAGGAGCCGCGCGACGGAGCTCCGCGCCGAGGTCGCGGTTGTAGATCGTCACGATCAGCCGGACGCCGGGCCGCAGATGATCGACGACCAGCGCGTGTCGGAACGAGACGCGGTCGTCGCGGGAGACCACCATTACGGCCTCGACGTCAGGACGCATCGCGCTGCGGATATCGCTGTCGCTGGGGTCCGCGAGGTGGAGAACGTTCACGCCTGAGTCAGCGAGGGCACGGCGCGCGACGTCGACCAATGGCCCGTCGCCGATGACGAGAATGCGTTCTCGCGCGCCGTCGCCGTCCGGCGGCCGCTCACTCATGATCTACGTCGGCATGCATATCGAGTGCCGAAACCTGGGGAAGGTTGTGGAACTTCCGAAGATATCCAACTCCTAGGCAGCGGACGGAGCGAAGCACCCAGGCGTAGTGACTCGCGTGAGGGCAGGCACCATTCGGCGTTGCTGGAGCGAGCGCTCTTCGGTGAGCGGCCAACGCGCCGCGCGGCGCAGCGCTGGCGTCACTTATTATCCGCACGTCGAGTCGGGTGCTCTGAGCGTCGCCGGTGTCGCTGCGCTTGTCGTAGTAGTCGTTTTCGCGTTCGTGCTCGGCATATCGGATGCTCCAAACGCGAGCGCGGTGCTGATCGCCTCGCGCGGGGCTTCCTACCGCCGCGCGATGGCCTTCTCGTTCGTCGTGCACGCAGCGGGTGGTCTGCTCGCGGGCCAGGCGGTGGCGTTGACGATGACCACCATCGTCAGGGTGTCTGCAGCTCAGCTCCCTGGGACATATCTGGCGGGCGGCGTCGCGGGCCTCATGTTTACGTTGCTTTTGACGCGCCGAGGGATCCCCGTGAGCGCGAGCATCGCGATCGTTGGAGGACTCGCGGGCGCCGCGGCGGTCGAGGCCGGCTGGCATGCCATCGGCTGGGGCGGCTTTCGCGGCGTACGTCCCTATGGGGTGCTCGGCACACTGCTCGCGATCGTCATCTCCCCGCTGATCGGAGGCCTCCTCGCTGGCGCTCTTCGGCGCTTGCTCGGTCGTTTGTTGCATCGCGCCTCGCGAGATGTGTTGCGCTCATTGAGGCGGATGATCTGGCTGACGGCCGGGCTCGTAGGGCTGGCAGATGGCTCCAACGACGGCCAGAAGGCGATGGGCCTCGCAACCGGAGTGCTCGTCGCCTCAGGCAGCATCCACCATTTCGCCGTTCCGCTCTGGGTGACCGCGACTGTCGCCTTTGCGCTTGCGGCGGGCACGGCGGCGGGCGGCCGACGCATCGTCCGCACAGTGTCTTCGCGCTTTTACCGCGGTGGACCGCTGGACGGCGTCGCAGCGCAGGGCGCCGCAGCCGCGGCGATCCTGGGCGCGGCCTTCGTCGGTGCCCCGGTGAGCACCTCGACCGTCGTCGCGTCGAGCATGATCGGTGTCGGCGCCGCGCGACGACATCGGCACGTCCACTGGCCTACGGTACGTACGGTGGTCACCGCATGGTTCGCTACCGTGCCGGCTTGTGCCGCGCTCGGCGCGGGACTCTTCGAGCTCGGCCGCCTGTCGGGGGCGCTTTAGTGACCGGCCGACTCGAAGGCACGCGACCGGTCCCTGCAAATCAGCTGACCAGGCCCAAATGGTGGCGTCGTCTGCTTCTCCCGGCGGCGCCCGACGTGCTCGCGCTCCTGATCTCACAGGGCGAGACCACCGCAGCCGGCCTGGACGCATTCGCTGCGTGGTCGCGCGGCGAGGGGCACAAAGCGGCGAAGGCTCTTGGCGCCGCGAGGGACGAGGGCTATGCCGCGCGCCGCGCGCTCCTGCAAGCGCTCCAGGTTGCGCTCTCTACACCGGTCGATCAAGAGGACCTCTTTACGTTGTCAGAGCGTGTCGACCGGGTCCTCAATCAGGCGAGAGATGCTGTGCGCGAAGCCGAGGTGCTCGGCTGGAAGCCCGACGATCACGCCGCGCAAATGGGTGCGAAACTGGCAGACGGGACGCGCGCTATAGCCGACGGATTCAAGCTGCTCCACAACGATCCCGAGGCGGCTGGGCGTCAGTCCGACGCTGCAAGCGACGCCGTTCATCACGTGGATCACGACTACCGCGACGCGATGGCCGAACTACTCAAGGTCGACGACCTCCGGGCCGTCCTCGCCGCCCAGGACGTCTACCGACGCTACCTTCACGTCGCCGAGGCCATCGTCCAGGTTGCGGACCGGCTTTGGTACATCGTCCTCCGCGGGGCGTGAGGAGCACACGCACCGAGTCCTGATCACGAGTTCGCGCGCGCTCGGTAGCAACGAAGAGGCCGCTGCGTGGGCAGCGGCCTCTTTATGTGCTGGGTCTGGCTGGGCTTAGCCGACGCTGTCGGCGGTCCTGATGCTGTCAACGCGGCCGCCGCCAGCGCGGTGGCTGCGGGCGAGGAGGCTGAGTGTGCGGGCTGTGGTCATGGCGAGCGCCATCACTACGACCGCGTCGGTGAGTGCGTCCCCGGTGATTTGGTGCGCGAGCAGCCAGCTGTTGAGGCTTTGCGAGAACCAGTGCTCTGTTCCGTAGATGAATGCGAGCCGCGCAGCGATTGTCGTGACCCAGATCAGCGCGTAGCCGATACCGGCCTGAGTAAACGTCGTGCCCTGGACCTGGTCGTGGTCGACGCGCATGAAGCTCGCGGCGAAGAGGCCGAGCACGGCGCCCGCGCCGAGTCCTGCGAGTTCGATCGCCAGGCCGTCGCCGCTGGTGGCGACAGCGCTCAGGAATAGCGCACCGGCGCCGCCGGCAACGAGCAACGGGCGCAGCAGTCGGCGGGTGGTGATGGCCCGGCGGCCGAGATCTGAGGAGAACACGGCGAAGAGAATGGCGATGCTGAGGATGATGGCGTTGGTCATGTCTGACTCCTTGTTGGTGCGCTTGGCTTGTGGATCACACCGTCGCAGTGACGCTGGGCTGTGTCGTCGGCGCGTGGGACGATCTGCGGGTGGATCCTCGCGCGCGTCTCCACCCTGATCTCCACCCGGGCAAGCCGCTTTCGTCAGCCGAGCTGCTGGTGCTCGGACGGCTCGCCGCGCTCGTCGTCGTGGATGTCGAGGTCGCGCTGACGCACCGCCATGCTGGTCCTGCGGCACTGCTGATCGTCCTCGCAGTGCTCGCGAACGTTGGCGGGATCGGTTGGGTGGCCGGGCGCGCGCGCGGCACCGCGCTCCAATCCACCGCGCTCGCGCTGATGGGCTCAGGAGGCGGTCTGCTCGCCGCGCTTCAGCACGGCAGCCCCGCGCTCGCGTTCCCCGCGTTTGCCGTCGTCCAGGCCGTCGCTGACACATCGGCGCTCGAGGCGCTCACCACCGGCGCGCTTGCTCTGGTCGCAGTCGAGGCCGGCGTCGTGTGGGCGAAACTCGATGCGACTGCGGCACTCGGCTACCCGGCAATCCTGCTTGGGTCTGCTCTCCTCGGTTTCAATCGGCGCCAATATGTAATGCGGACCCGTGCTGCCGAGGCCCTCGTTGCCCAAACGCGCCAGACCGAAGCGCTGAGTCGACGCGCGGCAGCGCTCGATGAACGCACGCGCATCGCGCGTGAGATTCATGACGTGCTTGCTCATGCGCTGGGCGGTCTGACGGTCCAGCTCGAGGCCGCGGAACTGCTGCTCACCGAGCGTCGCGACGTCGACGGCGCGCTGAAGCGGATTCGTAGCTCCAGACGAACGGCGCGCGAGGGGCTCGAGGAGGCGCGCCGGGCGGTCGCCGCGCTACGCAGCGACACGCCGCCGCTCCCAGAAACCCTTACAGGACTCATCGACTCACACCGCGAGCAAGGCAGCACCGGCGAACTCGTCATCCACGGCGAACCACGAGAACTATCGCCGGAAGTGTCGCTCACGCTGATGCGAACCGTCCAAGAAGCGCTGACGAACGCCCGTCGCCACGCCCCCGGGTCGCCGGTGCACGTACACCTGAGCTACGAATCGGCGCGAACGACCGTCACAGTGACGAACGATGCGACAGCGCCCGGGCCCGGCGCCGCCGTCGTGGCATCAACGGGCGGCTACGGTCTCACCGGAATGCGCGAGCGACTTGAGCTCGCCGGCGGCCGACTCGCCGCCGGACCCGGGCCGGACGGCTGGACCGTCAGCGCGGAGATTCCCTCGTGACCTCGCCGCTACGGGTACTTGTCGTCGACGACCAGCAGATCGTGCGTGAAGGACTCGCGACGATCCTCGACCTGCTCCCCGACGTGACAGTCATCGGCACCGCCGCCAACGGCGAGGAGGCACTCGAGCTCGTTGCGCGCCGCCGGCCCGATGTCGTGTTGATGGACCTGCACATGCCGGTGCTCGACGGAGTCGGCGCAACGCGAAGGATCGTCGCCGAGCAACCCACAAGTGCCGTGCTGATCCTCACTACCTTCGGCGAGGACGACGATGCACTCGAAGCCCTCCGGGCCGGAGCCAGAGGGGTTCTCACGAAAGATGCCGGGAGCGAAGAGATCTCCCGTGCACTACATCAAGCCGTGGCCGGTCACATGACGCTCGCCGCCCCGCTTCAGGCCCGACTGCTTGCTGCTGCTACGCCGTCAGCCGCGCCCGAGCGGGCCAACCTCCCCGATGGACTGACTGCGCGCGAAGCAGAGGTGCTTGGCTTGATTGGCGCCGGGTTCACCAACCGCGAGATCGCGGAGCGACTTGTGATCTCCGAAACAACCGTCAAGACACACATCAACCACGTCTTCGCAAAGATCGAGGCCCGCGATCGAGCAGCAGCAATCAACTACGCGACACAGCACCGGCTGGGCCCGGTCTGAGACGCGCTGCACTACTCGAGCGCCGCGTCCGCCTCAGCGGGGGCCGGGCGGGCCGGTCGAGCCACGGATGACCAGCTCGGTTGCGAGCTCGATGTGGACTGCCTCAAGTCGGCGGTTCTCGACCAGGCGCATCAGCAGACTGACGCCCATCCGCCCCATTTCGGCGAGCGGCTGGCGCACGGAGGTCAGCGCGGGTCTGAGCAACTCCGATTCGGAGGTGTCGTCGAATCCGACGATCGAGAGATCTTCGGGAACGCGCAGATTGCGCGCGAGTGCGACCCGCATCGCGCCGATCGCCAGCTGATCGTTGAAGGCGAAGATCGCCGTCGGTCTTTCTGCGAGGTCGAACAGAGCTGAAGCCGCAATTGCGCCTCCTTGGACATCGAACTCCGACTCAAACGTGAGCTCGGGGTCGGGCGTCAAGCCGGCGGCGGCCAACGCAGCGTTGTAGCCGCGGGTGCGTTCCTTGTTTGCCATCAGCGCGGACGGCCCGGTGATCGCCGCGATTCGGCGGTGTCCGAGAGCGAGTAGATGCTCCATCGCCTGCGTCGCGCCGGCGGCGTTGGCGGCCGATACGGTCGGTACGCGCGCGTCGATGCGGGTGCGCGGGTCGATGACAACGAAGCTAAAGCCATGTGTCATCAGGTCGCGAAGCTCGCTGGGTGACTCCTCGGGCAGGATGAGCACGCCGCCGTCGGTCGTGCCGTGAACGAGGCGCGCGAGCAGCGAAACCTCACGATCATGTTCGTGGAGCGTCGGGCAGAGCACGATCCGCATGTCGTGCTCATAGAGCGCATCGGCAACCCCGGCGACGATGACCGAGAAGTACGAAGGGTGGATTCGCGGGACCGTCACCGCGATCAAGCCGGTACGGCCGCTCGAGAGGCCACGCGCAGACCGGCTCGCCGTGTAGCCATGCTGGCGGATCACCGCTTCGACGGCGCTGCGCGTTTTCGGCGAAACGTAGCCGCTGCGGTTTACGACGCGGGATATCGTCGCGGTCGAGACGCCCGCGAGCGCTGCCACGTCACGGATCGTCACCCGCTGCGTGGATTTTGTGCCTGTTTCTGTCGTCGGATCGGAACGAATATGTAAATGTTACATATTTGCTCGGATGCTGTCAACTCGGGAAATCTGTACCCTACACGCGGGTATCCAGACATCTCAGGTCTGGGTTGGAGTAGGTTGAAGCTTGACTCTCGAAAAAGCAGCTGTTACCGTTTTCAGAGCGGCCGTTCGCGTTGGGTGGGGTAAACGCGGCGGTCGAGCTTGGTTTGAAGGGCAGGAGAGGGAGAGGCGATGCGGTTCATAATCCGCAGGCTGGGTTTTTATGCCGTCGCTGCTTGGTTCGCGCTGACGGTCAATTTCTTTATTCCGCGCGCGCTACCCGGCAACGCCGTGCAGGCGCTGATGGCGAAATACCAGAACCTGCAGCCCCAGGCCATGAAGGCTCTGGAGATTCAGTTCGGTACCGGCCATCAGGGCAGCATCTTCCACCAGTACTACGTCTACCTCGGCAACATGCTGTCGGGAAACCTCGGTACGTCCGTCAGCTACAGCCCGGCTTCGGTCGTGTCGGTCCTTCGCTCGACACTCCCGTGGACGGTCGCGCTCGTCGGCACCGCGACGATCATCGCCTTCACCCTCGGAACGCTGCTCGGGATCATCGCGGCATGGCGCCGCGGCGGCTGGCTCGACCGCTCATTGCCGGCGTTTACGTTCATTCAGGCGACGCCCTACTTCTTCCTGGCCCTGCTCCTGATCGAGCTCCTCTCCCTGAAATTGCACGTCTTCCCGTTCGCAGGCGGCTTCACTCTTGGCGACACCCCCGGTTGGAATTGGACGTTCATCGGCAGTGCGCTCTACCACTCGATCCTGCCGGCAACCACGATCGTCGTCACCTCGATGGCCGGCTGGATGCTGCAGATGCGCAACGTGATGATCACGACGATCGGCGAGGACTATGTGCTCGCCGCGCAGGCCAAGGGACTCTCGCCACGCCGGATCATGTTCACCTACGCCGCACGCAACGCAATCCTTCCGAATATCGCGGGCTTCGCGCTCGCGATCGGCTTTGTCGTCGCCGGCGCGTTGATCATGGAGTTCGTGTTCTCATATCCGGGCGTGGGGTTGACTCTTTACAACGCCGTCGTCTCGGATGACTACGCGCTGATCCAGGGGGTCTTCCTGGTCATCGCGTTCGCCGTGCTGCTCGCCTGTCTGCTCGCTGACATCGTCTACGTGATCGCCGATCCGCGCGCTCGCAGGGAGGCGGCCTACTGATGGCTGTCGCTGCTGTTGCCCCACCCGTCGGCGGCGTCACGCCCGCACCGGTCCATCGTGACGGCCTGATCCGATCGCTGCCGCTCAAGGCCAAGATCGGCGGCGTCATCCTCGGCTTCTACATCCTGATGGCGATCCTCGGATCGTCAATCGCCCCGAACAATCCGAGCACGCAGACGGCCACGGTCCTCGGTGCGACGGCGCCGAGCCTGCATCACCTCCTGGGCACCACGTCGTTCGGTCAGGACGTCCTTTCGCAGCTGCTCGTCAGTATGGGCTCGACCGTTGAGCTCGGGCTGCTGGTCGGCGTGATCGCGACAGCGCTCGCCATGGTCGTCGGTCTGACCGCCGGCTATCTCGGAGGCGCAGCCGACGAGGGGTTGTCGCTGCTTGCCAATGTGTTCCTTGTGCTTCCGGCGCTGCCGCTGCTGATCGTCGTGCTCGCCGAGTCTGGATCCCACAGTGCGCTGGTTCCGGAGGCGGTCGTCCTCAGCGTGCTCGGCTGGGCCTGGGGGGCGCGCGTGATTCGCGCGCAGACGCTGACGCTCCGCAGCCGCGACTTCGTCGCGGCAGCTCGCGAGAGCGGCGAGCGGACCTGGCGCATCATCTTCTGCGAGATCCTGCCGAACGAGGTGAGCCTGATCGCAGCCAGCTTCGTCGGCACTGTGCTCTACGCGATCCTGACCTCGGTGGTCTTGGCGTTCATCGGGGTCGTGAGCCTCTCGACTTGGAGTCTCGGCACGATGCTCTACTGGGCACAGGGCCAGGAGGCGATCCAGATCGGCGCCTGGTGGTGGTGGATACCACCAGGGGTCGCCGCCGCTACCTTGGGCATGAGCCTCGTGCTCCTGAACTTCGGCCTTGATGAGCTGGGCAACCCGCGGCTCCGCGACACGCGCGGTCGCAAGCGCCGCGGCCGCAAGCAACGGCCTTCGGATCCGACGCCCGTCGTGCGCGAGGCCAGCTCGTGACCGGCGTGGCACCAACGCCCATCGGCGAGCGGGTCGAGATCGGCGCCGCGCCAGGCGTGCAGCCTGTGCTCGAGATACGCGATCTCTCGATCGCCTACGCCACCGTCGCCGGAGACCTCAAAGCTGTCTCGCACGTAGATCTCAAACTTGCGCCGGGAGAGGTTGTCGGGCTCGCCGGCGAAAGTGGATCTGGCAAGTCGACGCTGGCACTCGGCGCTTGCCGTCTGCTGCGCCCTCCGGCGATCATCATCGGCGGCGACGTCATCTACCGCGGGCGGCGGATCGGGCCCGACGGCGTCAACATCCTCGAGCAGAACGCGAAACAGCTGCGTGAGCTGCGCTGGCGCGAAATCGCGATCGTCTTCCAGAGCGCGATGAACGCGCTCAACCCGGTCCTGCGCGTGCGAGACCAGATGGGCGATGTCCTCGATGCCCATCTCAAGCTTTCGCGGGAGCAGCGGCGCGATCGGCTCGCGAGTCTGCTCGACCTCGTCGGGATCCCGCGCGAGCGTCTGAAGAGCTACCCGCACGAGCTGTCAGGGGGAATGCGCCAGCGCGTGATGATCGCGATGGCGCTCGCCGTCGACCCCGAGGTCGTGATCATGGACGAGCCAACGACCGCGCTCGACGTCGTCGTCCAGCGCGAGATCTTGGCGGAGATCGCGGAGCTCCAGAAGGAGCTTCAGTTCGCGGTCCTCTTCATCACCCACGACCTGTCGCTGCTGCTGGAAGTCGCCGATCGGATCGCCATCCTCTACGGTGGCCGGCTGCTAGAGCTCGGCAACTCCGAGGAGATTCACCACCGCACCGCGCACCCTTACACGCGTGGCCTGCTCGATTCGTTCCCGAGCGTCCATGGTCCGCGGCGAAGCCTGGCCGGGATCCCAGGATCGCCGCCCGATCTACGCTCGATTCCGCCTGGCTGCCCGTTCCAGCCGCGCTGCCGCTTCTCGCGGGTGGAGTGCGCGGCCATCGACATGGCGCTCCTGCCGGTGCCGGGATCGACGACGAATCACACCACGGCCTGTCCGTTCGAGATGCCCGATGCGAGCGGGGTCGTGGCCTCCTCGGCGCTGACTGCTGAAGGCACTGCGGTCCCGACCGAGCTCAGCGTCAACGGAGACCGAAAGTCGTGAGCGAACAAGAGCCAATCGGCGAAGGCTTCGCCTCCGCGGCGTCGGGCGTCGGTCCGCTCGTGTTGGAGGCACGCGAGCTGTCCAAGGACTTCCGCATCGGGAGCGGCCGCACCGGCGCGATCCTCTCGGCAGTGCGGGCCGTGTCGCTTCAGCTGCACCGCTCCGCGGTTGTCGCGCTCGTCGGTGAGAGCGGATCCGGCAAGTCGACCGTCGCGAAGCTGCTCGCGGGACAGGAGTCGCCGACCGCCGGTGAGATTCTGCTCGATGGCGAGCCCGTCACGCCGTCGCGCCATCGCTCGTTCCGCAAGTACAAGAGCGAGGTGCAAATGGTCTTCCAGGACCCATTCGCCTCGATCAACTCGGTGCACCGGGTGCGCTATCCGTTGCAGCGCGCCGTTCGCCTGCACCAGCGCGAGTTGGGCCGCAAGGAGGTGGCCAGCGAGCTCGTGCGACTCCTCGAGGAGGTCCGGCTCACGCCGGCCGACCAGTATCTCGACCGCTTCCCGCACGAGCTTTCCGGCGGGCAACGCCAGCGCGTCGCGATCGCCCGCGCACTCGCGGTCAAGCCGCGCGTATTGCTTGCCGACGAGCCGGTCTCGATGCTCGACGTTTCGATTCGTCTCGAGGTGCTCGACGTCATCGACCAGCTGCGCGAGCGCTTTCAGCTGGCGGTCCTCTACATCACCCATGACATCGCCTCGGCGCGCTATTTCGCGGACGAGACGCTCGTGATGTACGCCGGCGAGATTGTGGAGCGCGGTCCCTCAGAGGACCTCACGCAACAGCCAGCGCATCCCTACACGCAGCTGCTGCTCGCTTCAGCGCCCGATCCCGACCGCCTCGGCCAGTCGATTCAAACCGTCCCGACGCGGGAACTCCGTCGCGCTCAGAGCGCGTTCATGACCACGTCGGGCTGCCGGTTCGCGCCTCGTTGCCCATTTGCCGACGACCGCTGCCGCGCCGAAGCGCCGCCGCTCCTGGCGATCAACGCCAAGCGCGCCGCCGCCTGCTGGCGGCTCGACGTCGCGGCCCCAGAGCTTGTCAGCAATCAGGGAGAAGAGGAGAGGAGCGTGCCACTGAAAGCCTAGTCTCGCCGTGCCAGTAGCCCGCCGCCACATACAGATGTTGCGGCGACGGGCCCTGACGAAGGACGGCGCGTGCCATACGCGCGCCGACCATACGAACTACATGCTGCGCAAAGGTTTGCGCAAAAGAAAGGTACAAGACGAAATGACTTTAAAGACCCTGAAAACGCGGAAGCTCAGACTCGCCTCCGCTGCAGCGGTGACCGCTGCAGCCACGGCGGTCATGTTCGCGGCTGCCGCCTTGCCGAGCGCGAGCGCGCGGTCGGCACACGCTGCGGCCGGCGCCGTCCTCACTATGGAGTCGAGCCCGGAGACTGCGGTGACGCAGGACTTCAACCCGTTCGACCAGGCGTCTGGCGCGTACGCGATGGGCGTTGACTCGCTCATCTACGAGCCGCTGATGCAGTTCGACCTGGCCCAGCCGACCCATGCGCCGTATTACATGATCGCGACCGCCTACAAGTGGGGTTCCGGCGGCACGTCCATCACGTTCACGATCCGTAGCGGCGTGAAGTTCTCCAACGGCTCGGCGCTGACGCCGACCGACGTCGCGGACACGTTCACCCTGCTCCAGAACAACGCTGACGTCAACGACGCCGCGATCCCGATCACCGGGGCTACTGTGTCCGGGCAGGACGTCACGATCACGTTTTCCTCATCGCAGTACACCAACCTGGAGAACATCGCCAACACCTACATCGTTCCGAATGCGATCTGGAGCACGGTTGGCGACCCGGGCAAGTACGTAGACGCGAACCCAGTTGGCTCGGGTCCGTACGATTTCAGCTCGATCACCGCAGCCGGCATCACGCTGACCGCCAACCCTGACTACTGGGGCACGGTCAACGTACCTACGGTCGAGTTCCCGATTTACGCGTCGAACACGACCGTTCTGAGCGCGCTGACGTCCAACACGCTCGACTGGGCGGGCAACTTCATCACCGGACTGAAGGCCGCGTTCATCACGCCGTCCCCATCAACCCACCACGACTGGTTCCCGGGTACGCAGACCAACAGCATCGAGCCGAACCTGACCAAGTTCCCGACCGACCTGTTGCCGGTCCGCGAGGCGATTAGCCTCGCGATCAGCCGCGCCAAGATCGGCGCGATTGGTGAAGCGGGACTCGAGCCGCCAGCCACGAACGCCAGCGGCCTCGTGCTGCCGGGCTTCGCCGCTGACCTGGCGACACCGCTGAAGGCCAAGAAGTACCAACTATCGCCAAACGCCAACCCCAAGGCCGCTGATGCGGTGCTGAACAAGGCCGGATACAAGCTGAAGGGCGGCTACTACTACGACGGCAGCAAGGAGATCAAGCTCACGATCATCGACCCCGCCGCGTACACCGACTATGCCGCGGATGACGCGATCATCGCCGACGACCTGAAGGCGGCGCACCTTGATGCGACGTTCGACGGGTTGGCTGTGACCGCGTGGTCGTCCGACATCGCCGACGGTGACTTCTCGTTGACGCAGCACTGGTCAAACAACGGGATCGTGCCTTACCAGTTCTACAACGGTTGGCTGAACAGCAAGCTGATCACCAAGCCGAACTCGGCCGGTAACTTCGAGCAACTGAGCAACAAGACGATCGACAAGGAGCTGACCAAGCTCTCGTCCCAGAGCTCACCCTCTGGTCAGGTCAAGGCACTGACGCCGCTTGAGGAGTTCGTTGCCAAGGACCTGCCGATCATTCCGACGGTCTACGGAGCAGCATTCGATGAGTACAACTCATCGGACTTCTCGGGCTGGCCGACCCCATCTAACCCGTATGAAAGCGGGCAGCCGGGTTCGCCGCAGAACGAGATCGTCGTGCTGCACCTGACGCCGACCTCCTAAACGCAACCAAGGTCAAAGCCCCGCTCCCGATCACGGGAGCGGGGCAATGGCCCTTCTCTACACCCAAAGCTTGAAAGGAAGCAGACAAATGACTGCGAGCGATGCCAACGGCTCGGGCGAGGTTGCGCGCCCGTTCCCGGATGGCTTTCTATGGGGAGTCGCGTGCTCGTCCTACCAGGTCGAAGGCGCGGTTCATGCCGACGGACGAGGCCCCTCGGTGTGGGACACGTTCAGCCACACTCCGGGCAAGGTTCTCCACGGCGACACGGGCGACATCGCCTGTGACTTCTACAACCGCAGCGACGAGGATCTCGACCTCATGCTGTCGCTCGGCATCGGCGCCTTTCGGTTCTCGGTCGCCTGGCCTCGTATCCAGCCCACCGGCAGCGGGGCCGTTAACCAGCCCGGCCTGGACTTCTACCGCTCGCTTGTCGAGCGGCTGCTCGCTCGCAACATCGAGCCGACCCTCACCCTGTATCACTGGGATCTGCCCCAGCCACTCGAGGACGCTGGTGGTTGGGCGAACCGGGAGACCGCGGAGCGCTTCGCCGACTTCGCCGAGATCGTCGCCCAGGGCCTCGGCGACTTCGGCGGCATGTGGATCACGCTGAACGAGCCCCAGGTGGTCGCAAGCCATGGCTACCGCACCGGGGAGCATGCGCCGGGTCATACCGACAACGCCCTGGCGGCTGCGGCGACGCACCACCTGCTGTTGGGTCACGGGCTGGCCGTCCAGCGACTGCGTAGTGCGCTACCAGCGGCGCGTGTTGGAATCACGCTCGACCTGCATGCGGTTCGCGCCCACGATGCCGATGCCGAGGCGGCAGCGGCGATCGTCGACGCTGAGCAAAACGGGTTGTTCTTCGATCCGCTCGTCCACGGCCGCTACCCGGAGCACGCGCGCGAGCACATCCTGCCGCCGGCGTCGCTGATCAAGGACGGCGACATGGAGCTGATCAGCGCTCCGATCGACTTCTTCGGCGTCAACTACTACTCACCGACCTACGTCAAGCTCGCCGACCCACACGCCACGCACGCCGACGAGACTCCGGTTGACGCCCTGCCGGGGGTTGTCACCTACGGGCCCAACGATCTGCCGCGCACATCGATGGGCTGGCTGGTCGAGCCCGACGGTCTCTACGACACCCTCGTTGCCGTCGCCGCCGAGCTGCCGCCGGGCTGCAGCATCTACATCACAGAAAATGGTTGCGCGGCCGAGGACTACGTCAACCCCGAAGGATCGGTGGAGGACTTGGAACGTATCGAGTACCTACACGGACACCTCGCGGCGGCGTGGCGCGCCATCCAATCCGGCGTGCCGCTCGCCGGCTACTTCTACTGGTCGGTGTATGACAACTTCGAGTGGGGGTGGGGCTACCAGAAGCGCTTCGGGCTCGTGTTCGTTGAGTTCGAGAGCCAGCGGCGGATCCCCAAGCGCAGCGCATCGTTCTACCAGCGCGTGATGAGCGCCAACGAGCTGCCACCGCTCGACGTCCAGAGCTAAACGCGGGCGACTCCGTCCTGAGACCAAAGCCGTTCGCCGTGCGCAGCGCCAGCTGTAACGACTGACCGCCGTGCAACCGTCGAGCGTGATGCGGCCGCGGTTGCATCCCGTCCCGCACCGGCGACAACGACCCAACTGAGCGCGCCTAGACAGAGGGTCTCCGAACACGCACTCTGTTCAAGAATGGCCTCGCGGGGACCGATAAGGCGGTGTGGAGGTTTCGCCCCCTCGGATCGTCGCCACGGCCGACGAGCAGCCCGATCCGCCTGTGAGAGTTCTCTCCCAAGAGGAGCTCGAGTTGCTGTGCATGCGTCAGATGCTCGCGGATACCGACGAGCGGATCTTCTTCAAGGATCGCGACGGCCGGTTCCTGCTCGTCAGCCACGCCTGCCTAAAAACCCACGGACAGCAACGCAAGCTTGAGGACCTGATCGGGACCAAGGATTCCGACTTCTTCACGGGGCCTCACGCGGGTGAGGCGCTCGCCGATGAGCGGCGCGTGATGGAAACGGGCGAGCCGATGCTCGCAAAGGTCGAGCGAGAAACGTTCCACGATCGCCCCGACGCGTGGGCGCAAACAAGCAAGCTGCCGCTGCGCGACGAAGACGGAAACATCATTGGCACCTGGGGAACAGCGCGGGACATCACGGCGCAGATCCAAGCTGAGCGGGCGTTGGCAGCGA
>PKYB01000065.1 GCA_003133565.1 Solirubrobacterales bacterium | reverse complement strand
GGCAGAGCACCGCGCCGCGTAACCGGTCGCGAGTCCGTCACTCCGCGGCGGGATCGCCCACGCAGCTGGGGCAGCGACCGATCAAAGCAAAATGTGTGAAGCTCACCTCGTAGCCAAAGCGTCGCCGGATGTGCGTGCGCACCGGGTCGAGCAGATCGGGGCGCACCGTTCGCGCGGTTCGACAGCCGGGGCAGTAGATGTACTCGAGCTCGCCACGGACCAGCAGGACATACAGCCCGGGACCGTGCCCGAGGTGGACATGGCGTAACACGCCATGGCGCTCGAGCGTCTCCAGGTTTCGATAGACCGAGGTCAGAACGAGATCGAGGCGCGCGGCGAGGTCTTCGGCCGACAGCGGGCGCGTCACCGCGAAGAGTTCTTCCAGCAGCCGCATCCGTATCGACGACAGGCGGAGTCCCCGGACACGCAGCGCGTCGATCGCGTCGTCGATGCTCTCGCAGGCCAGCGTCGTCACCTGTGGCGCATCAGTCATGACGGACCCTCGCTCGGCTCCGGCGCCGCGAGATCCCGGGACCAGCGCTCCTCGATGTGCCCGAAACGCCAGATCGCCAGGGCGATCGCCCAAGTCGCGGCGAACATGCCGACGATGATGAAGCCGAGTGTGTTGATGTTGATGTTCTCCCACCAGGCCCAGAACGATCCTTGGGCACCGAGTTCCTGCGCTAGCAGGCCGACGATCTCGATCGTCCCGATGACGAGCGCAACGGCAACCGACAGACCGGTGATCGTGAGGTTGTAGAAGACCTTGCGCACGGGCTGGGAGAACGCCCAGCCGTAGGCGAAGTTCATGAATGAGCCATCGATGGTGTCGAGCAGGCTCATCCCAGCGGCGAAGAGGATCGGCAGGCACACGATCGCGGCGAAGGGCAGCCCTGCGCCGGCTGCGCCGGCCGCAAGGAACAGCAGCGCAACCTCTGTCGCGGTGTCGAAGCCGAGGCCGAAGAGCAAGCCAACCGGATACATCTGCCAAGGCTCTTTGATCGTGTGCGTAAAGCGGCCGAAGACGCGGTTCATCAGCCCACGCGAGTTGAGCTGGTGTTCCAGCTGCGCCTCGTCGTAGCGCCCGTGGCGCATCTCGCGAAACACACCGACGATGCCGAGAAGGATGACCACGTTGAGCGCGGCGATCAGATAGAGGAACGCCCCCGACACGCCGGTGCCGATCCAATCGGTCACGGCGTGCAACTGGCTATGGCTGTGTGTGACTGGACCGGCGAGCGCCTTGACGCCAATTGCAAAGGCGAACGCCAGCAAGAAGACGATCGTCGAATGGCCGAGCGAGAAGAAGAACCCGACGCTGAGTGGTCGCTTGCCCTCGCCCATCAGCTTGCGCGTCGTGTTGTCGATCGCCGAGATGTGATCGGCGTCGAACGCGTGGCGCAGGCCGAGCGTGTACGCGGTCACGCCAGTGCCGATCGCGAACGCGCCGCTCGTGCCGAGGCGATAGTGGTGCGGTAGCACCAGCGCGAACAGCAGGAAGAAGCCGAGTGCGTGCAGGCCGATGACGACCGTTGCCATGCCTGCCACGGTCCGCCACTCGCCGGGGCTCAACCGTGAACGTGTCGATTTTGGGCAGGACGAAGTAAGGCTCGTGCGAGCGCTCGACATCTTTGCTCCCTCGTGAGGTTGGCTGCTAACGACGGACGGCACACCGACGCCACATCCCGAGCCCGATTTGCAACCGAGTCGCAGTTATGTGTGGGCGGCCTTGTCGTTGTTACGTTCGACTCCCACATTCGGATGTCGAGAGGAGCAAAAAAATGTCGTCAAACACCCGACGCTCATTTCTCAAGGCCATACCGCTGACCCCGGGCGGCCGGACAGCGGCGCTCGCAGGAGTGGGCGAGGCCTCCACACCGGCGCCGGCTCTTGATCGGCGGGCGTTCCTGGAGGGCTCGGTTGGCGTAGCAGCGGGCGCGGTTCTCGTCATCGGCGGTCCGCACGTGGCCTCGGCGGCGCTCGGCGGCCCGACGAGCACCCGCACGGACGCAGCCATCGTCAAGCCATCCGGCCCACCGCCCAGCGAGACGGTGATGGCCTATGTGCGTGACGCCGCGAAGAGCGAAGTGACAGTGCTCTCCGGCCAGCGCGAGACCACCTACCGCGACCCCCAATTGACGCAGCGGCTGCTCGACGCCGCTCGCTAACCCGACCGCTCAACGAGAAGGAGAACCAAATGTCGTCACACCGCGAGGCTCCCGAGATCAGCCAGGACCCCGTTGCCGACAACGCCGACACCTACGCGTTCGTCAGCCCCGACGTGCCCGACACCGTCACGATCATCACCAACTACGTCCCGCTTCAGTCGCCGGCAGGGGGACCCAACTTCTTCTCCTTCGGCGACGACGTCCTTTACTCGATCAACATCGACAACAACGGTGACGCGCTGCCGGAGATCACCTACGAGTTCAGCTTCCAGACCGAACTGAGCAATCCGAACACGTTCCTTTACAACACGGGGCCGATCTCTTCGCTGAGCGATCCAAACTGGAATATGCGCCAGTTCTACACCCTGACGCGGATCGAGAACCCGTGCTCAGACAATCCACAGACTTGCGTCCTCGGCACCATGCTTGCCTGCCCGCCGTGCAACATTGGGCCGCGCTCGACACCTGACTACGCAGCGCTCGGTGCCGCCGCGGTGCACAAGCTGTCCAGCGGCGAGGTCGTCTTTGCCGGCCAGCGCAACGACCCGTTCTTCGTCGACCTCGGTTCGATCTTCGACCTCGGCGATCTGCGGCCGTTCGAAAATCTCCAGCTGATCCCGACCGCCGCCGCGCCGGGCGTCGACGCGACCAAGGCGCTCAACATCCACTCGATCGCGATCCAGGTCCCGATCAGCGAGTTGACCGTCGATGGCTGCAAGCCGACCAACGTGATGAGCTCGAAGGCGGTCCTCGGGATCTGGGGCGCGGCGTCTCGCCGCAAGATGCGACTCCGCGACTGGGGCCAGCAGGAATGTTCTGATGCCGGCCCCTGGGTTCAGGTCTCCCGGCTTGGCAACCCGCTCTTCAACGAGGTCCTTGTGCCGCTCGGCGAGAAGGATCGCTGGAACGCGAGCCAACCCGTCAACGACCAGGACTTCGCCGCCGGTGTGCAACATCCGGAGCTTGCGCAACTGTTGCCGGTGCTCTACCCGAAGGTGTTCCCGAACCTGGCAGCACTGACGAGCAGCCGCGCCGACCTTCAGGCAATCCTCTTGACCGGCCTGCCGGCGGGGATCGTCCCGGGCTTCCAGAACAACACGGGCACGGTACTCGCCGACATGCTGCGACTGAACGTCGCGGTGCCGCCAGCAGCCTCGCCGAACCCGCTCGGCTTGATCGGAGGCGACGCCGCTGGTTTCCCCAACGGCCGTCGCGTCGCCGACGACGTCGTAACGATCGAGCTGCGGGCGATCGCAGGCGTCACCTATCCGCTCGTCGACAAGAGCTACACGCCCGACGCGGCGGCATCGCTGATCACCCAGGGGTTGACGCCAGCGCCCGGCCGCTACCTGTCGACATTCCCCTACGTTGGCGATCCCTACGACGGCTACGACACGCCGTCGAGCTAGCGCAAACGCTCGATTCCCATGCACGAGAACTACTCCGCCCGCCCGCATCCGGAATACGTCATCCTCGACATCGGCGAGGACCTCGGCGCGCTCATCGTCTACACCGACGAGACGCTGCACGGCAGCGAGATCGAGATCAGCGTCGCCGGAGCGGACGACAAGCGCAGCCACAAGGACGTGCTCGAGCGAGGGATCGGTGATCGCGCCGCCTTCACCGCCGTCTTCGACCGCCTGCCCGCGGGCACCTACACGCTGTGGAGTGCCGGCGTGCCCCGGGCGCGCGGTGTCACGGTCAGCGGCGGAGCGATCTCAGAGCTCGACTGGAGGACCGACGTGGCGCTGGCAAGCTGACCCGGGTCCGCAGCGCACGTACGAACCGCCGCGCAATCTCGTCTACTCGGGCGCCTTCAGGAAGGCCGATTCGCACGTCAAGCGTCCCTGGACGCTGCGCTAGCATCGGCGCCGGTGACGACAGCGCCGGATCCCCGTCGGATCGCAGCACGCGCGCTGCGCTACCCACAGAGCGCCACGCCGACGTTACTGGTGATCTGCGCCTTGGGGGCGCTGCTGCGTTTCGCCACGCTCAATGTCCAGAGTTTCGACTACGACGAATCATTCACGGTCGGGGTCGACCTCAGCGGATCGCTGGGCCATCTTTTTCACGTGCTGCCGGCCACCGAGTCGGTCCCGCCGCTTTACTTCACGCTGGCCTGGTTTTGGACCCGAGTCTTTGGCTTGGGCGAGGTCGGCATCCGTTCGCTTTCAGCGCTGCTCGGAACCGCGCTGATCCCGGCCGCGTTCTTCATCGCTCGCCGCTTGGGCTCGCAGGGAGCGGGGCTGTTCGCGGCGCTATTGATCGCTGTGAACCCGTTGCAGGTGTGGTACTCGCAGGAAGCGCGCACATACGCGCTGCTTGCCTTGTTGAGTGCGCTGTCGTTCTGGGCTTTCATCCGCGCTCTGGATCAACCGGACGCGGCGCGGATGGCCGCCTGGGCCGTGGCTTCAGCCGCCGCCGTCCTCAGCCACTACTTCGCCGCATTTCTGGTTGCCCCGGAAGCCGTGTGGCTGGTGTATGTGACCCGACGGCGCAGCGCGATCATCGCCGCTGGCGCTGTCGCTGCCGTCGGGACGGCATTGATCCCGCTGATCATCAGCCAAGCCGGCCCGCGCACCGGATGGATCGCCGAGATCGCCTTCTGGAGCCGCATCAAGGAGGTGGTCAAGGCGTCGGTGAGCGGCGCCATCGCCCCGACCGGGAACTGGGAGCTGACTTTGGTCGCGTTGCCGGTTGGGGTCGCGATGATTTACGCCGCGAGCAGACTGACGGGCCGAGAACGGCGTGGGGTCATCCTCGCTGCCGGTGCCGGCGGGGCTGCGCTCTTCATCCCGCTGCTGCTCGACGTGGGCGGTCTTCACTACCTGATCTCCAAGAACGTGATGCCCGCCCTCACCGTGCTGCTGATCACAGCGGCACTGATCTTGGGCGCCGCCAGGGCTGGACGCGTCGGCACTGCCGGGGCGATCCTGGCTTCGGTGTTCTTCCTCGCCGTGACGCTCGATGACACGGTCAACGCCAAGCTGCAGCGACCGGACTACCGGGCCGTGGCGAAGGTGCTTGGGCCGCCAACCCCTGCGGAGGTCGTCGTGACGCCCAACCTCGGCAACATGCCGATCGCCCTTTATCGACCGGGTAGCGCCTACGTTCCACCGGCGGGTTGGCCGACGAGCGAGGTAGTGGTGGTGGAGCCGGTGTCCCGTATCAACGAGTCAAACCACGGGCCGACGACTCCGCCGGCTCCGCCAGGCTTCGCGCTCGAGGGCACCAAAACCACGCGTACCTACACGCTGGTCTGTTTCGAATCGCCCATGCCGCGACTGGCGACGCCGAGTGTGCTGCTAGCGCTCGTCGGCAGCGCAGGTGGATCGAGTGCGCAGATCTGGCCCAAGGCGTCCGCCAGTCCTACGGCTGAGACGGAAGCGAGGTCACTATGCGCGTCGTCGCGCTAGAAACTCGCCGGTGGCGTTGATGCGCGTGCTCGTTGTGCCCAAGTGGTACCCGTGGCCGGACCGGCCGGTGTTCGGAATCTTCTGCCGCGAACAGGCGCGGGCGATCGCCCGCCAGCACGACGTCATCGTCTTGGCCTCCGAGGCCGTGAAGGCGCCGGGTTTCGCCGTCTTCGAGCTCACCGACGCGCACGAGGACGGACTGCGCACTCTGCGGGTCCGCTACCGGCGACCTCGGTTTCGCCCGGCTGCGATGGGCTGCCAGACCGTCGGCATGCTGGTGGCGCTCCGGCGACTGCGCCGTCAGGGCTGGCGTCCGGAGATCGTGCATGCCCACGTCTACTCGGCGGGTCTGCCGGCTCTGATCCTCGGGGCGCTGAGCGGTGCAAAGGTGGTGGTCAGCGAGCACTACACGGGCTTCCAGCGAGGTCTCGTCACCGGCTATGACCGCTTTACCGCTCGCCTCGTCTTCCGTCACGCCGATCTGGTCGCACCGGTCAGCGAAGACCTCGCCCGGCACGTGCAGGCCCTCCAGCCGAGGGCAACGGTGCGTGTCGTCCCCAACGTCGTCGACACGGAGGTCTTCCACCCGGCGGGTGAAGAGGTGCGGCAGAGCTCAGCCGATCACGCAGCGCGCTTGCTGAATGTGGGCGCCTTGGTGCCGAAGAAGGGGCAAGTCGACCTGCTCGCGGCGCTCGCCGTCCTGCGTCGCGACCGCGAAGTGACGCTCGACCTGGTCGGCGAGGGCGAGTCTCACGGCGAGCTCGAGCAGCGCGCACTCGAGCTCGAGCTCGGCGCGGCGGTGCGCTTCGATGGCGAGCGGTCCAAGGAGGAGGTCGCGGATTTCATGCGCGAGGCAGACCTCTTCGTGCTCCCCAGCCTGTTCGAGAACCTCCCGTGCGTGCTGATTGAGGCGACGGCGAGCGGCTTGCCGTTCATCGCCACAGCGGTGGGCGGCATACCGGACCTTGTTGCCGAGGTCGGTGGCGTTCTCTGCCCGCCGCACGACCCCGAAGCGCTCGCCACCGCGATCGCGCACGTGCTCGACGATCCCGCGGAGATCGACCGGGAGGCGCTGGCCGAAAATGCCCGCCGTCGCTTTGGCTACGAGGCGATCTCCCGCATCTGGACCGAGATCTATGAAGCGCTGGCCAGCAGCGCGGGCACGATCTCCTGAGCTATTTGGCGCTCTACGACCTCCGGGCGGTAGCGCTCGAGCATCACCGCGGCCGCGTTCGCGTAGGCCACTCGACGCTCGTCGCTGAGCAAGAGGCCGGCGCGGATCGCTCCGACGAGGGCCGGCGCGCTCCGCTCGTCGGCCACCAGCTCGGGGGCAAGGCTGCGGGCCAGCGCGAGCGCCTCATTGGGCCCCGGGGTGGGCACGGTCACCAGTGGCGTGCCGGAGGCCAGCGCCTCTAGCTGGGCAAGCCCCCAGTCCTCGTAGTGGGAGGCATTGATGAACACACGAGCGCGCGCGACGCGCGTCAGCCATTCCGCACGCGAGAGCGGGCCCGCCCACTGCACGCCGGGCGGCGCCTCGACCCCCGCCCGGCGCAACCAGCGCTCGGCCTGGGAACGATCGATGCCGCCGACCAGCAGACATCCGTCGGGCGGACGCGCCAGCCGCCAGGCCTCGCAGAGCAGGTCGAGGCCGCGCTTGTCGGGGTTGGCGGCGTAGGCGACGGCGGCGAGGTCCCGTTCGGCAGCCCCGTGTAGTTGCTCGATCGGGACTGGAAGGGTGATCACCGCGGGACCGGGCGTGATCCCCGTGCCCGCGACCAGTCGCTCAGCCGTACGCGCCGCGGTCTCACTCCAGGGCAGCAGCACGCGCGCCCGCGCCAGCACGCGCGGTTCGCGCCGGCGCTGCCAGACGCCGCCCAAGCCCGGCCGCGACAGCGCAGCGACGGTGTCGAAGCGGACCGCGTAGGGAACGCGCGGTCGCTGCAATAGCGCTGCGGTGATGGTCGAGAAGATGATCGCCCGCGCGTCCACACCGACCGCAGCGCGGCGCGACGCGAGCGCCTCGACTGTGTCGGTCAACGCCATGCTTACGCGCAGTGCATCGGAGCGGCCGATCCGAACCGCGACAAGCTCGCAGGAACAACCGGCCTGCTCGAGCATGCTCGCGAGCACCTCGTCGGCTTGGCGCCATCCCATCGTGGGTCCAAGCGAGACGATCGCGATATCGGGCACCGCTGATATGCGCGCAAGCCTAGCGCCGGGCCGCTCCTCGAGACCATCGTCGGGCGCGGCGGCCGGAGAGCCGCGAGCACTCGGCGCTGCGCCGCCCGGCCCGGACCCCGCCGACCCGGCGGGCCCGCACGCGGCTAGGGCACGCCGGCGCTCGTGTGACCGCGTCCGGGGACGAGCACCTCGGGGTGCTGAAGTGTGATCGCGTGGGCCAGGAGCACGCCCTCGGAGATCGTCCGCGGGGTTGGCGAAGTGAACCTGAAGACGATCAGGCCGTTGACGTCCAGTCGCGCGCGCAGGCGAAAGCCCGGCGCCGGAGCCTCGCCCGCGCCGGGCTGCAGCGGGACATAGCCGATCTCATCGATCTCGTCGGTCGTCACCGACTGACCGCGCGTCAGGTTGTGCAGCGGCGGCAGGTAGTACTCGAGCGGCGCCGAGCCGAGCTCCACCGTCGTGAAGACTCTGCTCGCGCGCCGGCCCTCGGCGGCCGGCGCGACGAGCTCGGCCGATAGCGCCCGAGCGACACCGCGCCAGTTGCTGCGCTGCAAACGCGGGCTGAAATCGACATCGATGCTGAGCGCGGCGAAGGCCACCGCGATCAGCCCGGCCAGCGCCATGCCCGTTCGGCCGGTGCGTTGCGCCGCGACGATCACGGCGACCAACGCGCTGATTGGAATCATCGCCGCGACGACGTTGCGCGGCGCCAGATAATCGACACCCACTAGGGCCAGCAGGACCGGGGTCAGCACGCCGCCCGCGGCGATTGCCAGCGCCAGCAGCGCCCCGTCACGCTCGCGCGACGTGAGCTTGCGCCAAAGGCCGAAGCCGACGGCGGCGAGGATCAAGAGAGCTACCCCCAGCTCGATCGCGTGTCCGAGCGGGGCCCCGGAATAGCCGGTCAGGTAGTACTGGGGAATTGCCTGGAGGCGACTGGCCAGCGCCCACGATGTGATCCATTGCGTGCCGTGGCCACCCTGGGCCAGGATCAGCGGAATCAGCGCGAGTCCCACGAGCGTCAGCGCGCCGGCCGCGGGCAGTGTCAGGCGCCAGCGGGCCCGCTTTCCTAACAGCCACACCACCATCGGGATCAGCAAGAAGACGGCGAAGTAGTGGGTCAGCAGCGCCGACGCGCCGCTCAGGGCGAAGATCGCCAGGCGGCGTGGCGTCGGCTCCCGCTCGGCGCGCAGGAAGCACAGCATCGTCACCGCAGCCAGGAAGACGAATAGCGCATACGCGCGCGCCTCCTGCGAGTACCAAACGAACAGCGGATTGACCGCCACGAGGGCGGCCGCAACGGCGGCTACCCGGCGAGCGCTGGGAACCCGACCAGCGAGCTCGCGCCCGATCGCCCACGCGACCGGAACGGTCAGCGTCCCCGCGAGCGCTGAGGGGAAGCGCAGGGCCACCATGCCGGTCCCGAATACGCGCGACCAAGCCCAGATCACCACGAACCACAGCGGAGGCGTGTTCTCGTCGTGGACCATCGAGCGCAACGTGGCAACGAGGCTCGCGTGCAGTACGTGCACCGGCGTAAACGCCTCGTCGTACCAAAAACTCTGGAGGTCGAGCGTCGAAAAGCGCAGCGCACCAGCCAACAGCGTCAGCGCCGCCAGCGGCCACCACACCGGCAGACGTCGACCGATCATCAGGGGTGCGCCGACCGCTCAACCGCAAGAACGATGGCCCGGCGCACGAGCTAAACCTAGCCCACCCCAGCCAGCTGGCACGCGCGCCGCGCTACTGCGTGCTCGGCGACAGGGCGATTCGAGCGCGCGCTTCGGCGAAGGTGACCAGCCGCCCTGCGTCCTCGTCGATCAGCTTGAGGCGGACGCTGCGCAAACCGTCCCACAGTGAGATCGTCGGCACCTGGTGGAGGAACTCATTGTCGTCGTGCGCACGCTGCAGGTTGTAGTTGGGAATACGCGGGTTCAGGTGGTGGACGTGATGCAGGCCGATGTAGCCGGTGAAGAACCGCAGGACCTTCGGCAGCTTCAGGTAGGAGGAGCCGCGCAAGGCGGCATCGGCGTAGCTCCAGTCCTGCGAGCGCTTCCAGTAGACACCCTCGAACTGGTGCTGGACATAGAAGAGCCAGACGCCGGCCGCCCCCGCCATCACGACCACCGGCAGCTGGATCTCGAGGAATGCCAGTGGACCGATCAGCCAGATCAGGCCGCCGACGATCAGGAGCAGGCCGATGTTCGTGTTGCGGCGGCTGTCGCGTAACCGCCGCCGCTTGCGCCGCGGTACCAGCCGCGGGTTGATAGCGAGCGCCCAAACCGGCCCGATCGTGAACATGATCCAGGGGCTACGCATTAGCCGGTAGCCGAGCCGCTTGCTGCGGGGCAAAGAGCTGTACTCGCTAACCGTCAATGTCTGCACGTCGCCGACGCCGCGCCGGTCGAGATCGCCCGCTGTCGCGTGGTGACCCGAGTGCTCGTGGCGCCAGCTCTCAAACGGCGAATAGACGAGCAGTCCCACCGCGACTCCGAGCCAGGTGTTGGCCCGTTTGGTGGGCAGGAACGAGCCGTGGGCGCAGTCGTGAAAGACGATGTAGGTCCGCAGCATGAACCCCGAGGCGGGGATTGCCACAAGGAGCGCGAGCAGGATCGAGACGTCGCTCAGTAGGAAATACATCGCCACGCAGAGCGCCAGGTAGGGAAGGACCGATGTCGCCAGGCAGATCAGGCTGCGGCCCATGTCGGCTTTGGCGTAGGGCTCGAGTGGTGCAACCCACCAAGCGCGCGGGTTGCCTCGCCGACGAGGCTCGGTCACGCTGGCGACGTCGACGGCCACGGCTCCCTCCATGTCTGACTCCTTCACGTCGCAGGCGAATACGGCGAGCACAGAAGTCAGAAGGCGCTGCCCAACCGCCAAACGGTCAAACGTCGCCGCTCATGCCCTCAAGGAATCGATGCTAGCGCACGAGCCAGCCAGTGCGTCGATCGGACACGGCTCAGCGCTGCTCACTGCTACTCAGCAAATCGGTCGGCGCGAGCACGAAGACCTCGCAGATCATGTCTGGATCCTGCTGGTTGCCGCTCATGAAGCCGACCACGGTGCGCCCGGTGGCGCCTTCGATGACGGCGACGAAGCGATCGCGCATCACCTCCTGAAACTCCATCCGTTGCTGGATCACCGCCGTTGTGCGTCCGCCTTCGAGCAGCGTTTGCTCGACGCGAGTGAAGCCGCCGCGCATCAGGCAGACGACGAGGTCGTCGTGGTAGTAGGTCTTGGCCTGGGTCGGCCCTACGCCGTAGTACTCCTTCAGCAGCTTGACCATCCCGTCGGAGATCGCGGTCAGCGCGGTGCCGCTGCCTTGTTCCTGCGCGGTATCTGGATCGGTCACGCCGTTCTCCTTTCGGCCCGGGCCGCCCCACGAGCCGCCTGAAAATGCTAGCCGGAAACCGCTGCTATCGTTGGTTGCTCGATTGTGTGTCGGGTTTAGCCCTTCGCCCCGCGCGTGTCGGACCAAGGAGAGCGAGAGAGGAGGCCGCATGGCGGCCCCCGAAAAACGCCTCACTGGCGACGCGCTGCTAGAAGCCGTAACCGACGCCATGGTGGTGCTGCACACGCGCTACCACCACCGCGCACCGGTCAGCGCCAAGACGCAGATGATGGGCGACGACCTACTGGCGTGCGTCATGGGCGGCGTCTACACCGATGTCGAGAAGACGATGATCGAACTACAACGCCACCGCGCTGTCCGCGACAATCGCAGTGCGTTCCAGAACGCGATGCAGGACAAGTTCATCGCCCGAGTGGAGGAACTCACCGGCCGTCGCGTGACGAGCTTTCTTTCAGACAGCCACGTCGGTCCGGACCTCGAGGTCGAGCTTTTCGTGCTCGCTCCCGCAACCTAGCGGCTCGCTCCCGCAACCAGGTGCCTTGCCGGCGGCATCCACTCAAAACGCGCGCGGCACTTAGGTCGATGGTAGAGCAGCGTCGGCGCCGACGCTGCTCTATACCATCGCTCTCGCTCCCGTCACGCGGCAACATAGCCGTTCGTGGCAAAGATTGCGAGTGATAACCGTCACCACCGTCAAGAGCCGCTCAGATCGAGCTGACGCGCGCCGCCGCGCCGGTCGCGAACTCCCTCCGTCGCCGACCCGACCCGCTCGGCTCTGAGCCCATCCAACTAGGCGGCGGCGCCGCGCGAGCGATCAGGCGGGCGTGCCGCCGCTCGGGCCTGTGCCGCCGCTCGATCCCGACGAGCCGCTGGTGCCGCTCGCCCCGCTCGTCCCGGTCGTACCAGTCGGGCCCGTGCTTGGCGGCGGCTTCGGGTACTGGACGGCGACCGGCGTGAGCGCGAGCAGCGCCTCCCAAGTGGGTCCGTCGGTTTCACCTGACTGCGGCAACCCGTTGGCGGCCTGGAACGCCTCGAGGTCCGCCTCTGTCGTCGTATCGAACTCGCCGGTCGTCGGGGTCGTTGGCTCCGCCGCCGCGAGATGCTCCTGCATCCAAACGACCTGGTCACCCTGGGAGCCGAAGCTCAGTAGCGGCCATGCTGTCGGGAGCGTGATTGGGGAGCCTACGGTCAACGGCGCGTCGAGGGCCGTCCAGCCGGCGCTGCTCGTCGCCTGCCAGCTATACCAGGAAAACCCGGTGGCACCGTAGGCGGCCGCGAGCTGGCGGAACTGTGTTATCTGCGCCGCCGAGACGCCGCCGTAGCTCTGACCAACGGGGACGATAGGCCGACCATAGATGCGGTTTTCGACGAATGTCTGAGCGTACGCGGCAGCCGGTGTCGTGCCGATGGCGTGCCAGTAAACCTGCGGCACGTCATACTGCGCGCCCCCGGGACCGAGGAACACGGAGTAGGGCTCGGACTCGTGCTCGTTGACGTAGGGGAAAGACGAAAGCCCGACCGGATAGCTCGGGCCGATGCTCGCGCGCAGATCGTCGATGTAGGTCTGTGCCGCGTAATAGTTGCCCTCGTACTGGCTCTCGGCATCGACTACCAGACAGTCGGCACCGTCGGCGACGGCCTGCGCACCAAGCGCAGCCTCGACGGCGGGATAGGTGCCGTAGACGTACTGCCAGGCGCACACGTCGAGCCCTAGAGCGTGTATCGATTGCACGAGTGCGGGCGTGAACTGCGACCAGGCGTTGGTGCCGTCGCTGCTCTTGATGAACAAGGTCGTGATCCCAGCGGCCTTGGCCGCAGTGGCGATGGCCGCAAGGCTGCCCCCGTCGGACTGGTCGAGGTACCAGATCCACATGCCGGTTCCGTCGAACGCCGACGCAGCCAGTGGGGCGTCCGACCCGGGCACTTGTGGCGCCGCGAGAATGGTTACCGGTCCGTAGCGCTTGGAGCGCCCGCCGGAACGCGTCTTGAGGAAGATTCGGCCACTCTCAACCCCGGCCGGGATCGTCACGGCCCAACCATGGCGAGTCGGGCGGAGCCTCGCTCCCACCGACTGGACGCTCGCCGTGCTCGCCGCGCTCACGGCGGGCCGCGGGAAATAGACCGTCAGCGTGCCGTTCAGGTTCTGTCCGTGGACCACGAGCTCACCGTCGATCTGGACGACGCGCGGGTGCTTCTTGGCGCAGGTCGTCAAGCCGACGCGGTAGCAATCGACCTTGCTGATTACTGGCGTCGGTTGCGGCGCGCTCGCGTCGCTCGCCGGCTTGCTCGCCTTCGCAACTGGCTTGCTGGCAGTAGTAGTGGGCGTACTGGACGTACTCGAACCCGAGGTGGTCGGCGTGGGGGTGCTCGATCCGGTGGACGTTGGGGCCGCGGGTGGAGCAGCAACGCCACCGCCGGTCGCACTCGCCTGCGCGTTTGGCAGTCCGATCGAAAGCGCAACGACCACACCCGCAAGCGCGGTGAGGACTGCGTATGGTCGGCTGGACTTGCTCATTGAACTGCTGGGCTCCTCGCCCCCTAGGTCTACAACGCGCGCGCTCGGCCTTTGGCTCGGTTCTCGCGGAGGATTGGTCCGTCGGCTCATCCCCGCTGCGTCGGCTCTCCTCTCTTAACATCGGAAGCTGGCGCGCCTTCTGAAGCGCCGTATGACCTGCGGCGACGCCAGTAGCGGCTGCTCAGCTTCGCGGCGGCGTCTCGCGACCCCGCGTCGCGCCGCGACGCAGGCGCTGCCACAGGCTAGGCGCCCGCGGCTGTGTGGCGAGCCAGTCCTCGCGCAACGGCAGCCGGCCGGCTTGGCGGGCACGCATCACACAGGCAGTGTGAGCGTGGCGGCGGCGCGCCGGGTCACCCTCTGGAAGCAACAGCATGTGCTCGCTGAGTGACGGCAGCAGGCGACCGCACACCGGGCAGCGGTAGGTCGCCGGCTTTCGGTTGTGGGCTGGACGTATGACCCACCAGCGCGCCTTCTCGAGCGTCATCTGCGCCCGCGCAGACTCGGCGCTCGATCGCCAATACCCTTCACGCGATGGTCGCTCATCGACGAATCCTTGCACCGCACGCCCGTCCGGCGAGCTTGCGCTCGGCACCCTCGGCGGGTTGGGATTACGGCGCCAGCGACCGTCCCGACTGGCGCGATGTGCACTGGCCGGCGTATCTGCGCGCAATGACGGTGGACGCGCGCCGAGTGCACTTCGCGGCGATCGGCTCTGGGCACGGTGCGCCGATCCTCCTGATTCACGGTCTCGGCGGCCGCTGGCAGAACTGGCTCGAGAACATCCCCCGTCTCTCCAAGCATCGTCGGGTCGTCGCTGTCGACCTTCCAGGGTTCGGCCACTCGCAGCCGCCGCTAGCGCCAATCTCGATCGACGGCTATGCGCGAGCGCTCGACCGCGTCTGCGACCTGCTCGAGCTCGACGCTGCCGTGATCGTCGGCAGTTCGCTCGGCGGCTCCGTCGCGGTCGAGCTGGCGCTGCGCCACCCCGCACGCGTCGAGCGTCTGGTGCTCGTCTCGGCTGCTTGCCTCGGACCGGCCCAGGTCAGCCCACAGAGCGCGCAGCTCGCCATCGCCGCGGTCGGGCGGCTCGCCACCGCGCTGCCGCAAGGTGTCAACAGCACACTAAGACGTCCCCGCGCGCGCCACCTCGGGTTTGCCGCGGTCTTGCGCCACCCGACCCGCGTCGCCACGGACATGCTCTACGAGCTGACCGGCGGCGTGCGCCCGCCCGGCACGCCCGGCGCGCTCGCCGCACTCAGCGCCCACGTCATCCGCGAGGAGCTCGGCACTATCGCCGTGCCAACGCTGGTAATTCACGGCCGCAACGACATGCTCGTCCCCTGCAGTGACGGCGAGCAGCTCGCAGCGCTGGTCCCGGAGGCCGAGCTTGTGATCTTTGAAGACACGGGCCACATGCCGATGGTTGAGCGACCGGTGCCGTTCAACGACGAGGTGCTGCGCTTCGCCGATGCCGGCGCTTGACGGCGCGGACTACGTCGGTAGCCGCAGCGGGATCGCGAGGTCAGCGCGATCCGGCGAGGTGAATGCAGGCCCGTCGCACTTCGGTTCGGCGTCCTGGGCCAGCGTGAGCTGCTCGTTGTTCAACGCTATGAGGCCGGAGGCGCTGACCGTCACCGTCATCGCGACCGCTGACGAGCAGGCGTTGAATTCGAACGTCGCGTGGGGATAGTGCCCGACGTAGTACTCGAGCTCCCACGCGGGGCGCCCGCCGAAGAACTCGACCGGCCCGAGGTAGGACTGAACGTAGCCGGCGGTGTGGCGGAGGCTCAGCGCAAGCGCGTGGGCGCGCGCCTCAGGCGTCAGGTGCGAGGACGCCGTGGCCCGCACCTCCTCGCTCGCGTGCGGGTTGCCGGAGTCGACCCAGGCGAGGACCGCCGTGCCGTAGGGAGCCACAAGCTGCTCGTCGTGCCAGCCGTTGGGCACGAGCGCCGACAGGTTTTCGTCGGCGTAGCTCGCGAGCGCGAGGCCATGACCTGGCGCGACGATCATCCCGAGGAACAGGGCTCCCACCACGAGCACACCTGTCAGCGCCAACCAGCGGCGGTTCATCGGCTGGGCGAGCACGCAGTGGCTGGCAAGCCGAAAAGGCGCATCATGGCGCGGAACTGTAGTGCCTGTCTGGCGCCGAGGGAGTCGGTCCGCTACGCGGCGGCCGCGCGCTCGGCTGGAGGCCGGTGCTCGAGCTCGAACGCTTCGGCCAACAGTTCGTAGGAGCGCCGCCGCGCAGCGTGGTCGTGGGTGATCGTCACGACTATCAGCTCCTGGGCCCCGTACTCCGCCGCGATCGCTTCGAGCCCGGCGCGCACGCTTTGCGGCTCGCCGAGCACCATCCGCCGCCGGCGCTGCTGCGTGACCTCGGCTCCCGCCTGCGCCGCAAGGAAGCGCGTCGCCTTCTGCGGCGGCGGCACCGTGATCAGCTCACCGCGACGCAGCAGCGTGATAGCCATCCGGCTGCTCGAGGCGAGATATTCGGCCTCCTCGGCACTCTCGGCGCAGAGCACCCAAACACCGACCGCCAGCTCGGGACGAGCCAGGCGCGCCGAAGCGGTGAACCGCTCCCGGTAGCCGCGAGCGATCGCCGCGCCGGCCGGGTTGATGAAGTCAGCGAACGCGTAGCGCAACCCGAGCTCGGCCGCCCAGGTCGCACTATCCGCGGAGGAGCCGAGTAGCCACGGTTCGGGAGCGTTCGGACGGCCGGGAAGTGTCGTGGCGAGCCGCGCGAAAGGGTGCTCAGCGGGCATCTGGTTCTCGATGTAGCCGAGCAGCTCAACAAGCTGCGCCGGGAAGTCATCGGGCGCCGCTTGGCGGCGGTCGCGCTGCAGGGCGAACGTGGTCAGCGGATCGGTGCCGGCCGCGCGTCCGAGCGCAAGGTCGATCCGTCCCGGAAACAGGCCGCTCAGCACGCTGAAGTTTTCGGCAACCTTCAGCGGGCTGTAGTGGGGAAGCATCACGCCACCACTGCCCACCCTCAGTCCACGGGTGAGCGTGGCGATCGGACCGATCAGCACCTCGGGGCTTGGCCCGGCGAGCATCGGACCTCCGTGGTGCTCGGCCACCCAATAGCGGTGATAGCCAAGCGCGTCGGCCAGGCGCGCGAGGTCCAGCGTTTCGGCGAGCGCGTCGGTGCCACTGCGCCCTTCGGCGACCGGGGACTGATCGAGGACGCTGAGGCGGAGGGGCTGACTCATGGTCGCGGCCCACCGACGCGGACGAGCGTGCCGGCGGGCAACCCCACGATAGCTACCGCGACGCGTCGCCTTAGCGCTGCGTACGATGACGATTACGTTTGTGTCGTCGCGGACTTTTGGAAGGACAGGAGCAGGAGCAGGTGCAAGTAACTCGGGCCGCCAGATTTCCTCGCCGGCTGTGGCTGATCTGCGCCTCGGCCGCGTGCCTCTGCGGGTGCTTGGCGCTCCTCGGCCTGCGGCCGCTGGCTGCGCGCGCCAAGCCGCCACAGCGCACAACGCTCGCTAGCGCAGCCGGGCGGCTCACCTACATCGCGCCGATGAGCGCCACGAGCACGGCCCCGGAGGTCGTGCTCGCCGAAGCCAACGGTAGCCATCCGCAGATGCTCGGCCCGGGCGGCCCAGCCATCCTCTCACCCAACGGCAAGTACGTCGCCGCTGTGACGAGTCCCGTCTCCCAGACCTCACACGGATCGTCGCTGATCCTCTACAGCATCCTCACCAAAGGCGAGCGGTCACGGACGCTGCTGCGATCCTCAGACCAGTTGACGCTCGTCGCGTGGTCGCCAAACGCGAACGACATCGCCGTAATCGACGGCGACGCGCTGGTCGTCGTGCCCCGCGACGGTGCTGCCCGCACGGTCGCGCGAGGTGGCACGGGGACCGCCATCACCGGCGCGAGCTTCGCGCCGAATTCCAGGCGGCTGGTTTACGCTCTTGCCAGCTCGCTGCTGGTGAGCGCGCCGGTCAATCTGTGGACGGTTGCCGCGACCGGCGGCGCCTCGACCGAGATCACCCACGACGGGTCCAGCCAAAGTCCGCTGTGGGGACCGAACGGGATTATCTACGCGCGCGCGACGTCAACCGACCCGACCTACCAACTCTGGATCATCGAAGCCAATGGCCACGACCCCGTCGAGCTCACACGCGTAGCCGTTGACGCGCCGTTCTCGGGCCTAGAGCCGATCGCGCTCTCCCAGAACGGCAAGCACCTGCTCGCCAATATGATCGGCCAGAACACCGCCCAGGCCTGGGTCGTCGATCTGAGCAGCAAGAACGTGCTTGCCCGCGAGCTCGGGCCGCCCGGCGCAGCCACGATCGGCAACGCGATCTCACCCAACGGCAAGGTGATTCTGCTGACCAACGGCTACAGCAACCTCTCTGACGACGATTTCTCAGGCCTCTCGATCGAGGCGGTTCCATGGTCGGGCTTGTCGCCAACGGTTCTCGCCGCCCCCGGTGCATTTGCCAGCTGGGGTGGCTAGGCTCGCCCCGCGAGCGACCACGTCGCGTCGGAGGAGGGCGAGACTCCTATCCGTCGTGCTGCTCGCCGGCGCGCTTAGCGCGTGCAGCCACACCGCCATCGCGCCACCCGTGCAGACTGGGCTCGTCTACCGCGATGCGTCGGGGACCTTCGTGCTTGCGAGCCTTGGCGGTGCCGACCCGCATCCGCTCGGCGGCGCAACGCAGGCCCTGCTCGCACCGAACGGTTCGCTCGTGGCCGCGCTCGGCGGCGGTTCCACCGGGGCGCTCACGATCTACCACATTGCCACCACCAAGCGCGCGCACACGGTCTCGCTGACACGCGTCGTGGCGCGCGTCGCGGCGCACTTGCGCCCGCCGCAGTGGTCAGCTGCGCACATTCAGCTGCTCGCCTGGTCACCAGACTCGCGCCTGGTCGCGCTCACTGCCGACAGCATCAGCGCCGGGGGCGAGCAGTCCGAACTGCTCGTGCTCGACACGACGAACGACACGCTCCGCACAATCGCCGCAGGAAACTTTTTCGGGGCGAGCTTTGCGCCGGTCCTGCCCGACCGGCTGGTCTACGCCGACGCCACACTCGCTCAGCTCGATGCCAACGTCGTCCCCCTGTTTACGGCTAACGCCAACGGCTCGGCGCGACGCGAGATCACCGGCTCGGGGCTGGACGCCGAGCCGGCGTGGGGCGCAAAGGGCATCGTGTTCGCCCGTCTAGGTCGGCTCGGCAGCGCAAGCCGCTCTCCGCGCTATCAACTCTGGCTGATCCAACCCAACGGCCGCGGGCTGCGCAAACTGACACACATCGTGGCCGGCCCGCCGGCACCAAACTCCGCCGGCGCAGCCCTCAGCTTGTCAGCCAACGGCGCGCGCGTCGTTGCCAACTTTTCCTCGCCCTACCTCGCGTTTCACGCAATCGACGTGTGGACCGTCAACCTTGCGCTGGCGCGCCCGGTCGCCCACCGTCTGACATTTGACGGGGCACAGTTCATCGCCCAGGGGCTCTCGCGCAACGGCTCGAGGATCCTGCTCAGCGCGCTCGACGCGGACGGCCAACAGACCGACGTCGAGTCACTCCCCTGGGCGGGCGAGCCACAGGCCGTGCTGGTCAGCGCCGGCGCCGATCCGAGCTGGAACGGCTAGCCTCCTGCGAGGCCGCCGGCCGCGGGCGTTACCGATGGGCGCTCCACGTAGCATTGTGCGGCTTGGCGGGGCGTCCGCACACCTCGGAGGGGAAGGCGCACGGATGAGATCGAACACACGGGTTGCGCTACGCGAATTCGCCGGCGCGCTCGCGGCGGCGCTGCTGCTGAGCGGGATGCTCGCAGCGGTCAGCACCGGCGCCGCCCGCCCGAGATACGCGCGCCCGACGTACCTGACCTTCGTCGCTAACCCACAGTCGGAGGACCCGAGCGTCGCGATCGCGAACGTGCACGGGGGCGACGTTCGTACGCTGGGCCACGGCTCGCTGGCGCTGATCTCGCCAGACGGCAGCTCGGTTGCGGTGGTGCGCACCACCTCAACAAGATCAGGCAGCGACTCGACGCTTTCGCTCTACCCCTCAGGCGGCGGGTCGGCTCGCGTGCTTTACCGCTCGACCAAATTGATCTCCCTCTTCGGCTGGTCAGCCGACTCCAAGCTGCTACTCATCTACACCCCCGGCGGTCTGAGCGATACCGGGCCGCTGATCTCCCTGGACGTCGAGAGCGGCGTGACCCACGCCATCGCGAAGGGCGCGATCGGGGGCGCGAGCTTCTCGGAGCAGGGCTCAGACGACGTCGTCTACTCGCTCGCACAATCGATGCAGACGACGGCGCCCGACGACATCTACACGTGCTCAGCCACCGGCACCCATGTCAACCAGATCACCGCAGGCGGCCACAGCACGGACCCGCTGTGGGGTCCCAAAGGGATCGTGTTCGTCCGCCAGAGCTCGCGCGGCACCGCCAAAGCACCACTTTATGAGCTGTGGTTCATCGAGCCGAGTGGAGCCGGGGCTCGGCAGCTCACGCACATGTCCGTCGGCCCGCTTGTCGATGGCCTGGTCCCGGTCGCCTTCTCGGCAACCGGCTCGCATTTGCTCGCCGACTTCCAGGGCACCGATACGAGCGCCGCGTGGACCGTCGATCTGTCATCTGCCAAGCCCGTCGTGCGCGATCTCGACGGCATCGCCGACGGCAACATCCCCGATGGCATCTCACGCAATGGCGAGACGATCCTGATCGATAAGGGCTTCGAGGGAACGCCGTCCTCGCTCGAGACGATCCCCTGGGGCGGCGGCAAGGCAACCGTGCTCGTCAAGCATGGCGGCGACGGGAGCTGGAACTACTAGCTAGCGCCCGTCGGGCCAGCGACCGAAGCGCGCAAAATAGCGGCGCGCTTGCTCTTCGCGCTCACGCGTCGCGTCGCTCTCTGTACCGATCCGGTAGAACCAGCTGACCATCGCTGTCGAGAGTCCGGCCCCGATCAGACCAGAGCCGCCGATCAGCGCGGTCGGCGTACCAAAGCACATTGCCACCACACCGGCGAGGGTGATCAGACCGGGAAGCCCGTAGCGCGTGAAGCGGAGCACCCACGGCGTGCGCCGTCGCTGCCGTGGCTCAGCTGGCCCCGGAGCGCTGCGCGCGAGCGGAGCCGAAGGACCGTACATCCGTGCGCCCACCGGCGCGCGCGAGCGCTCCGCCCCGTGCGTTGAGTGACGGCGGCGGGCAGCGTGGATGTCGCGTTCGGGCATGCGTTCTGGCATACATCGAGAGTACTCCGCCGCCGGCTCCCGCCCGGCCCGCCCGGGGCAGCGGCAGGCCGCCACCGCAGCGAGCGGGAATGGGGCACCGCCCGTGACAGGCCTCGCGCGGCCTAGGTGGTTGAGAACGAGGCGTTGCTGGCGCCGAGGTCGAGCTCGAGCGTGTCCGGTTTGGCGCTCACCCCCTGCAGGACGAGGCCGAACGGGAGGTTGGTGAGGGTGCGCGTGCAATTGACCCTGGCGGCGACACTGTCGAGCGTTGCCGTGGCAGCCCGCGTCCCATTCACGACGAGGCGGGTCACGTGAAAGTAGAGCGTGTTCCCGACCGCGGCCGGGAACAGCCGCAGCGCTACAGCGTCGCCGTGCGGCGGAAGCAGTGTGATGTGGCCGGTCGAGATCGTCACGCGCGGCCGCTCGCTCAGCACCGTGAGCAGATAGGGCGCGAGCGAGTTGACGCAAGCGGGTGTCGCGAGCAGGTCACGGACGGAGTGCGAGTCGAGGTGCGCTTGCGCCGTGATCTCGCCGATCGCACCCTCCAAGTGCGTGACCGAAGCGAGGTGCACGTCGGTCAGCTTGGCGTTGAAGGAGAGCGACGGCAGATCGCCGAGGTGGGCGTGTTTCTCGCTCACGCTCACGTCATTGAGGTTGCCGTGAACCAGCTGCAGCAACACAGGCGTTGAGCCGAACCCGATCTGCGCCGTCCCGCCGCCGATCCGCGCAACGATCGCATTCTTCACCGCGGCGCTGACGAGCGTTCGCGCGAGGAACTCGCCAGCGACCAGGGGAATCGCCAGGGCGATCGCGACGAACACGAGGCGGCGAGCAATGAAAACAAGGAGGAACACGACGCGGCGGCCGCGAGTTCGCGCCTGGGCGGCTAGACGCCGCCGAGACCCGTTCTAGGAGGGCAATCGAGGCCTTCCGTGCGGCGCGACGCGGCCTGACGGTTCAGGGCAGACCGCATCAGGAGCCCTCTCGTGATGACGGCGCTCGCCACCACCTCAGCGTAGAAGGTCGTGCAGACCGAGCGAGCCGCCGGCACGACGCGGGCGGGTTTGCGAAGACACCTGCTCAGCCATTGGTGAGGATAGGCCCGGTCTCGACGACCTGGAAGGCGCTCCCCGGCACGGTCTTCAAGTCGTCGAGCACGTTGTCGTTCCAGCGCGGGTCGGTCGCGCCCTGGAAGAACCAGGGGCTGCCGTTGTCGGCGACGATCAGCCCGTAGGTCTTCATCGCCTGGAGGATGATCCTGTCGGTTCGCGGAAAGCCCGCGATCGGGTAGCTCGCCTCGAGGCGCAGGCGCAATCCCATCGGTGGCAGGTCGGGGTTGGTCGAGCCCGACGCGTAGTGCGTCGCCGGATGGATGAAGCCGGCCTGCGTCTCGGGCACGGTGAAGCGGATCGCGTGGTTGATGTAGCCGCGCTTGATCTCGTCGTAGCGAATCAGGCCGGCAAAGATTGATAGGCCAGCCGCGTCGGCCGATGTCCAGCCGTTTGGCCGCAGCTTGTTCGAGCGCAGGTTGAAGACGGCGCCGGAGCCCGCGTTCCAGGAGCCATTCGCATTCGGATAGGCGTCCCAAAGCTCGTAGAGCTTGCAGGTACCCGACTGCAAGACGAGCACGTGGCGGTCGCCGCTCGCGTTCTGGCCGCCCTCGACCGGCGCACCCGCCGGGATCGGGTAGGGACCGGGATTCGACTGGCCACCGTAGGCCGTGAAGTGGATCGCGACCTTCGGCTGATCGGTCGGTACGACCGCATACGGAATCCCGTAGGCGCGCTCATGGCCAAAGTCCGGATGGAGATCGAGATTCGCCCCGATCGCCGCGATGTAGGCGCTCGAAAGCGGGCTCAGCGGAAGCTTGTTCACCTTCTTGTGCCAAGCGTTGCTGGCCGGGAACACCGGACAGCCACCGGTGCCCCTGCCGAGCGAGTACTGGCTTCCCGACAGGGACTGCGTCCCGGAAGCGATCGCAGCCGCGGCGCCGGCGAGAGCGCTGACGAGGACGGCAGCGAGGAGGATCGATCTGCAGTGGCGCACCCTCATTCGAGGCTAACAGGGCGCCGGCGCCGACTCGACCCAATGTCCAGACCAATCGATCGCGCCCAGCCGGCAGAAGCGGCGAGGAGCCTCCCGCCGAGCCCGAGACCAGCGCGCTGCGAGCCCACCGCGCGGACCGTGTGGCAAGGTTCGATCCTTGGCACCGCTCGCGACACCCAGCTTCCTGCGCCGCGAGCTCGCCCACGCGCTCCCGCAGCGGCCGTTCGAGATCGAGTTCTGGGACGGTACGCGCCTTCAATCGAGCACCGGCGCGGGCCCGACCTTCCGCGTGCGCGGCCCAGGAGCGGTTACGCATTTGCTGCGCGCGCCGGGCCAGCTCGGACTCGGCCGCGCCTACGTCTCAGGGCTGATCGATGTCGATGATCTCGACGCCGCAATGGCGCTCCTTGAGAACTGGAGCCCGCCACCGCTCGATACGCGGGCCCAACTCAAACTCGGGCTGGCGGCGCTGCCGGCGAGCGGGCTGACGCGACCGCCGCCGGTACCGGAGATCGAGCTGCGCCCTCGCGGTCGGCGCCACAGCCCAGAGCGCGACCTGCGCGCGGTGCGCCATCACTACGACGTTTCGAACGAGTTCTTCGCGCTGTTCCTCGATGAGTCCCTGACCTACAGCTGCGGCATCTTTTCGCGCGGCGCCGAGACGCTCGAGGACGCCCAGCAAGCGAAGCTCGAACTCGTTTGCACAAAGCTCGGGCTCTTCCCCGGTGCCCGCGTGCTCGATGTCGGCTGCGGCTGGGGTAGTTTCGCGATCCACGCCGCGACCGACCACGGCGCCCGCGTCGTCGCCATCACGCTCTCCGAGCCCCAGGCAAGGCTTGCCCGCGAGCGCGTCGCGCGCGCCGAGCTCGACGGGCGGGTCGAGATCCGCGTCGCCGACTACCGCGAGCTCGCCGGCGAAAGCTTTGACGCGATCTCAAGCATCGGCATGGTCGAGCACGTCGGCTCGGTGGCGATCGACGAGTACGCCTCGCGGCTCGCGGCGTTGCTCATCCCGGGCGGCCGCCTGCTCAACCACGGCATCGCCCGTTTGCGTCACGGCGACCCGGAGGCCGGGCCATTCTCCGAGCGCTACGTGTTCCCCGACGCTGCGCCGCTGCATCTTTCGCGCGTCCTCTCAGCGCTCGAGCACGCCGGCCTGCTTACGCGGCACGTCGAAGGCTTCGCCGCTGACTACATCAAAACGCTCGACCATTGGATTGAACGCCTGGACGCGCATCTAGACGAGGCGGCGCGCCTCGTGGGCGCCGAGCGGGTGCGTGTCTGGCGGCTCTATCTGCGCGCGGCGCGCAACGGCTTCCGCGTTGGCTTCACGGGGATCTACCAGGTGCTCACCCAGCGCCCCGCACCTGGCGCGCCCGCCGGCTTCTGAGCAGCGCGCCTGCCGCGCGCGGGTCCGGCAGAACCACCCCCGACGGCGCAATCTAAAGCGCGGGACGCCGCACTCCGATATCACCTTGATGGCTGTCGCGAAGGAGCCACGGTCAGCAAACGGTCACCTGACCGCGCGCTTGGACGAGTCAGTGAGCTCGCGCCAGCCGGCTCCGCGGCAACCACCGGCGTGGCAGAACCAGCAAGGCGCTAGCCTGGTTCTCCCGCGTGAGGACCTCGTGAGCATCCCGTTTCCGGCCGAGCGCCTACGAGTAGTAGACACAGGCGCTCCCCAGCCACAGCGAGCATCGCAACTCGAGGCCCGCGCGATCCGCAAGTCCTATGGCAGCAGGCTCGTCCTCGATGACGTGTCGCTGACGGTGGAAGCGGGTGAGACCGTCGCGATCGTCGGCGAGAACGGTGCGGGGAAGAGCACGCTGCTGGCGATCTGCGCCGGGGTGATCCCCCCGGACAGCGGTCAGGTCGCCGTTAGCGGGCGCGTCGGCTTCTGTCCCCAGGAGCCGGGGCTGTTTGATCTGCTGAGCGCCGATGAGCACCTCGCGTTGTTCGCGCCAGCCCTCGGCATGACCCGCGAAGAGGCCCTGCACGAGGGTCATGCGCTGCTCGCAGACTTCGCATTTCCGGTCGCCGAGCGTAGTCAGTGCCGACGGCTCTCGGGCGGCGCGCGCCAAAAGGTGAACCTCGCGCTGGCGCTGCTCGGCGGTGCCAGCGTGCTGCTGCTCGACGAGCCCTACCAGGGCTTTGATCACGGCGCCTATGTGAGCTTCTGGGAGCACGTGGCGCGCTGGACCGCGGACGGCCTGGGCGTCGTGGTCGTCACCCATCTGCTCGAGGACACGGCCCACGTCGATCGGGTGCTCGAAATGACGATCCCGCGCGATCTGACCGGAGCCCGATCGTGAGGCTGCGCCGGATCCTCGTGCCGGCCCAGATGACCGGGCGCGAGCTTGCGCGGCGAGGCTTCGCGCTCGGCTTGCTCACCGCCCTGCCACTCGCGTTCTACGGAGCGTCTTCGAGCAACGGCACAAACGCTGTGACGACGGGCGGGATCGCAATGGCCTTCTCGATCGCCGGGGCCTCGATCTTCGTCGCGCTCACCGCGCGCCCAGTCGACCAGCGATTGGTGCTCGTGGGCTACCGTCCCTACGAGCTGCTGCTCGGTCGCCTGCTGTTGCTCGAGCTCTTCGGGATCGTGATCGCGGGGGTGTTCAGCGTCGTGATGGTGTTCGGCACAGGCCCGCCCCACCCCTGGCTGCTCGCCGCCGGCGTCGGCCTCGTCGCCTTCACGAGCGTCCCGTTCGGCCTCGCCGTTGGCGCGCTCGCGCCGCACGAGCTCGAGGGTGTGCTGGTGCTGATCGGAGTGGTCGGCGTGCAGCTCACGCTGCAGCCCACTCAGGCGATCGCGCGGGTGCTCCCGTTCTGGGGCCCACAGGAGCTGCTGCAACGCTCGGTCGACGGGGTCAGTTCAGTCGGCGCCGCGATTCCATCGAATCTCGCCTACGCCGCCGCGCTCTTCATCGGGGCGTCCTACATCATGCACCGCCACGCGCCGTCAAACGTGGCTGCACAAACAGCCGCCTGATCACGGCGGCGGCCACCCCGCGCCGAGTCTTGTTGCATAGCGTTCAGACACGGGCGCCGTCGCTCGCAGTACATTCGATCCGACAGCCAAAGGAGGCGGTATGGGCTTGACGCATTGCAGGTGGATCTTCGCCGCGCTCGTCGCGGCGCTCGTCCTCGCTGCCTGCGGCGGATCATCCAAGGCGCCCAAGACGACTCCGCCAAAGACGACAACCACCGCCACGACGCCCAACAAGGGGGCCAGCGCCGCCACCGGCCCCTCCAAGACAGGCTCGAGCTCGGCCACCGGCGCCACCACGTCGCCAGCCAAAGCGCTCGCTGCGGACGAGACCGCGGAGGCAGTTGCGCTCGGCGCGTCCACCGCGGCAGTGACCTTCGGCACCAACCACAACGGCAGCTACGCCGGCATGACCGCGACGGCGATCCATGCTTTGGCGAGCGGGGTCCAGGTCGGCCCTGGCGAAGGCAACGCCTACCTCGCAGTCCCGGGCGGCGTCACGGTGCTCGGCCAAGGCGCCGGCTACACCGTCACCGTGACCTCCACGACCGGGGACACCTTCAGTCTCGGCGAGTCAGGTAGCGGCACGGCGACGAAGAGCTGCACGGGCTCGGCGAGCACAGCCTGCAAGAACGGGAGCTGGTAAGGCTTCAAGCCCCCGGGGTTTGTGGCGTCTGTGCGGCGCGCAGGCGGTCTCTTCACGACGCAAGCGCACGCTGCGATCCTGGCCGGCCGCCCGCCCGCAAGCCGAGCGACCCGGCGTGCCAAAATCGGCTTTCACCTCACCGATTGGAGCAGCAATGAAAACGCGCAAGCTTGGTTCGCTCGAGGTCTCCGCACTCGGGCTCGGCTGTATGGGGATGTCGGCGTTCTACGGCTCGGCCGATGACGGAGAGGCGGTCGCGACAATCCAGCGCGCGCTGGAGCTCGGTATCGACTTCATCGACACAGCCCAGCTCTACGGCCCGATGACCAACGAGGAGCTCGTCGGCCGCGCGATCAAGGGCCACCGCGACGAATACGTGATCGCGACCAAGTTCGCCCGGCGGATCGAGCCAACGACGGTTCCGGGCGACCTCTCGACGCTCGGGCCGCTCGATGGCTCTGCCGCCCACGTCAAGAGCTCGATCGAAGGTTCGCTGAAGCGGCTCGGCACCGACTACGTCGACCTCTACTACCAGCACCGCGTCGACCCGAACGTGCCGATCGAGGAGACCGTCGGCGCCATGGCCGAGCTCGTCGAGCAAGGCAAGGTGCGCCATATCGGCCTGAGCGAGGCGGCGCCCGAGACAATCCGTCGCGCCCATGCGGTGCATCCGGTCACCGCGGTGCAGACCGAGTACTCGCTGTGGTCGCGTGACGCAGAGGACGAGGTGCTCCCGACCTGCCGTGAGCTGGGGATCGGCTTCGTCCCCTACTCCCCGCTCGGCCGCGGCTTCCTCTCGGGCCGCTTCAAGTCACCCGACGAGCTCGACGCGAGCGACTTCCGCCGCAGCGGACCGCGCTTCACCGGCGAGAACCTCGACGCCAACCTCGAGCTCGCCGCCAAGGTCGCCGAGCTCGCCGAGGAAAAGGGGATCACGCCCGCCCAGCTGGCGATCGCCTGGGTGCTGGCCAAAGGCGACGACCTGGTGCCGATCCCCGGCACCAAGCGGCGCACCTACCTCGAGGAGAACGCCGCTGCGGTCGACGTCGTGCTGAGCGAGGCAGACCTCGCGCGGATCGACGCCGAGTTGCCGCCGGTCGCTGGCGAGCGCTACAACGAAGCCGGCATGGCGACAATCAACCTGTAGCAGCGTCCGGGCGGCTCCCGAGGAGCGCGGGCAGATTCTTCACGGCTAAAGCTCGACGAATCGCGACACTCTTCGTGTCCGTCACGAGTACGTTTCACGCATGAGTGAGCGGAGCGCGACGCGCGATGCAGCTGAGGGCCGGGATCTGTCGGCAGGTGCGAGGTTTGAGCTGAGAATTTCGGTGGGTTACGGCGCCGAGGAGGAAGACGTCGTGGTAAACGCCTCCGAGGCGGATCTCGTCGGTGACCTCGTTACGGCGGTCGCGCAGCGGATGAACGGTTACCGCAACGAGTGCGTGTGGAGCGAGCGACAAAAACGCTTGCTGGACGAGCGACTACCGCTCGATCGAGCCGGAATTCGGTGGGGGGATCGCCTGATTCTCGCGGCGTCACCGAGTGAGCCGACCCGAGTCGGCGGTGCGCCAACCGTCGAGCTGATGGTCACGGGCGGTCCGTGCGCGGGCCAGCGTTGGAGCCTGGGCGAAGGGACCTACCTGGTCGGCAGGGATCCGACGTCGGATATCTTCATCGACGACCGGTCGCTGTCTCGCGAACATGCGTCGGTCGACATTCGCGGCGGCGCTGTCACGGTCACCGACCTCGATTCCTCCAACGGCGTCGCAATTGACGGTCAGGCTCTGCGCCCGAGGTCCCCACACGAACTGCGGGCGCGCGACGAGTTGGAACTGGGTCGGACGCTCGTTCGGTTTAGCTCGCTCATGGTGGACTCAACTCATGACTTGGTCGAACGGCGGGGGCGAATCGAGTTCAATCGCCCGCCTAGGGTCAACGCGACTGTGGAGCCGTTCAAGCGCGAACTGATGGAGCCGCCGACCCGCGCGCGCAAGGCCCGGCTCCCGCTCGCCGCCGCGGTGGTGCCGTTCGTGATGGGCATCGCGATGTTCGCAGTGCTCGGCAGCCCGTTCATGCTTGTGATCTGTGCGTTGTCACCAATGATGGCGGTGAGCACGTACCTGACGGACCGTCGAGGCGGCAAAACGTCCTTCAGTCGCGGCTCCGCCGAGTTTCGGGCTGATCTCGAGGCTGCGACCCGCGAACTCGACAAGGCCCTCGAGGAGGAGGTAACGCAGCGTCGCCAGGAGGCGCCCGACATGGCGACTCTGTTCGAGCGGATCGAGACGGTCTCCCATGACGTCTGGGAGCGCCGCCCCGGCGATCGGGATTTTCTCTCGCTTCGGCTCGGAGTCGCCGATCTTCCGGCGCGCGCACGGGTCATGATCCCTGGCAAGGGCGACGCCGCATTGCGCGCCTCAGCCGAAGAGACGCTCGCCTCACGGCGCAACGTGCCTTCTGTTCCGCTCGTCGTTGACCTCCGGGTGGCTGGGACCGTTGGCTTGGTCGGCCCGCGCTTCGTCACCGAGGGTGTCGCCCGCGCCCTGCTACTCCAGGCGGCCTCGCTGCACAGCCCCGGAGAGCTGGCGATTGCTGCAGCCGTTGGGGAGGAGAACGTCGCGGACTGGACGTGGCTCAAGTGGCTGCCACACTTCGATGTCGAGCGCGTCGGGCTCCAGTTTGCGTGGGCTCAGGGCACGGCGGAGTCTGAAGATCTGCTCGTCGATGTCCGCGACCTCGTTGCCGACCGGAAAAGTCAGGCGAAGGTCGCCGACGCTACACGGCGGACAACTTTGCTGCTCTTGGTCGATGAGGATGCAGGCGTCAATCGCGCGCTCGTCAGCGCAAGTTTGGCGGATGCGGCCGCGAACGGCGTCATCGCCGTCTGGCTGGGACGCACCGGCCGCAACCTTCCGGGCCAGACCGGCTCGATCGTCGAGGCAGAGGACTCGCGATCGCAGGTGATGGTCACAGACGTCGCTTCGGGCCAGAAGGTCGCTGACGTGAGTGCGGACGGTGTGGACCGCGATACCGCAGAGCGCGTCGCCCGCGCCCTGTCGCCGATCAAAGACATCAGCGAGCTCGCCCGGGCTGGCGACATACCGCCACGCGTGAGCCTGCTCGAACTGCTTCAGCTCTCACTCGCGGACTCGACGGATCTGCGGCGGCGCTGGGAGGGTTGGCGCGGAAGGCTCGATACCACGATCGGCGTCGGCGTCGACGGCCCGTTCACAGTGGATCTGCTTCGCGATGGCCCCCATGCCCTGATCGCGGGCACCACCGGGTCAGGTAAGAGCGAGCTGCTGCGGACGTTCGTCGCCGCCGCATCAGCGACTGCACCGCCCAACCGCCTGGTGTTCCTGCTGGTCGACTACAAGGGCGGATCTGCGTTTGCGCCGTGCGCCGCGCTGCCGCATGTCGTCGACGTGGTGAGCGATCTAGACGAGCATTTGGCGGAGCGGGCGCTCGTATCGCTCGAAGCCGAGCTCAAGCGACGAGAGCGGATCCTGGCCGATTACGGCGCGAAGGATCTGAACGAGCTGCAGCGCCGCGCGCGAGAGCACGCGCCCCCGCTACTGGTCATCGCGGTCGACGAGTTCGCCAAGCTGCGCGACGAGGTTCCGGAGTTCGTGGACGGCGTTGTCGACATCGCGCAGCGCGGCCGCAGCCTGGGTGTCCACATGGTGCTGGCGGCGCAGACGCTTCGCAACGCGTTTACGCCAGCGATCCGGGCGAACACGAACCTCCGCATCGCGCTCAGGGTCTCTGACGACGGAGAAAGCGAGGACGTGATCGCCAGCCCGCTCGCGGCGCGAATCCCGAGCGGCGAGCGCTACCGCGGTCGAGGCTTCGCCCGCACAGGACACAGCGAGTTGCACGAGTTCCAAGCGGCGTATGTGAGCGGGCGGAGCATGGAGCCGGAGCACCGTGAGCTCGAGCTGGCGTCGTTCACGGTTAGCGCACGCGGATCGGCCGCCGCCTCTGGCAACGGCAAGCTCGATAGCGACGACGACAACGACCTGACCGCGCTGGGGGCGGTAGCCCATGACGTGCTCCGCGACATGCGGATCGAGCTCCCATCTCCGCCGTGGCTTGCGCCGCTGCCGCCGCTGCTTTCGCTCGATTCGCTGCCCGCCACTTCTGGCGCTCCGGGCTGCGCCGTGGTCGGACTCATCGACTTGCCACATCTCCAGCGCCAGGATCCGCTGGTGATCGATCTCCCGGCTGTCGGCAACGTCGCAGTATTCGGGGCCGGCGGAAGCGGTAAGACAACGCTCCTCACGACTACTGCGCTCAGCCTGGCACAACGCCACACCTCCGACGAACTACGAATTTACGGGCTCGATGCAGGCAGCGGCGGCCTGGCGGTCGTTGAGGAGCTGCCGCACTGCGGCGGTGTCATTCGGGTCGAGGACGAGGAGCGCGTGGATCGGCTGTTTCGCGAACTGCTGCGGCAGATCGAGACGCGCTCAAGCGGACGCGCACAGGACAGTGCACCGACTGTGGCGCGGCGGACCGTTCTGCTGCTCGACGATCTCGGCGCGTTTGTTCACCTCCACGAAAAGCCAGGCGCCGGCGCTGCGTACGAGCAGCTTCAGAGGGTCGTTGCCGGCGGGCGCCCCGCCAGGGTGCACGTGGTCTTCACAGCGTCGCGCCGTGGGGCGGTGTCCTCGCTGCTCGCCGCCCATATCGGTCAGCGGCTGGTCCTTCGAATGCCAAGTCACGAGGACCTGATCTCACTGGGCCTGGACGCAAAGCGCGTACGGGGCGCACAACTGCCACCTGGACGCGGCTTTACGACGGACAGCTCGGAGTTCCAGGTCGCAGTGCCGACTAACGAGGACGGTGAACTGGATGTCAGCGACGCTGCGCAGGCGCTAGGGCCTGCGAACCGAGACGCGACACGTGTCGTGACGCTGCCGAGCACGGTGCCTCGAGCATCGCTCGGTCCGGCCCGCTCGCCCGAGCAAATCCCCATCGGTCTCGCGGACAACAACCTCGTGCCCGCCCACGTGGACCTTTCGGACACTCACTTCCTCGTTGTCGGGTCCTACAGGAGCGGACGCAGTACAGCGCTCAAAACGCTGGCTCTCGGCCTGAGTGCCCTTGCGCCGACGCCACGCCTATGGCTACTCGCGCCGCGCCGCAGTCCGCTCCGCGAGCTGGACCTTTGGGAGCAGGTCGCAACCGCCACCGATTCGTGCGCGCAGCTGATCACAACACTCGCGGACGAGTCACAGACCGAGGAGCCGGGCGCGCCCCCCGTTTTTCTCTTCATCGACGACGGCGGTGAACTCGCCGATCCGCTCCTGTCCGCCAAGCTCGAGCGCATCGTCCGAGCTGGTCGTGACGGCGGAGTCACGGTCATCGCGGGCGTGGAGACAAGTAGCGCGCGCGGTATCGCCATCCCGTGGATTCGCGAGATCCGCAAGGACGGCCACGGCCTACTGCTCCAGCCCGACCTCCTCACGGACGGCGATCTTCTCGGAGCCCGTCTACCGCGCCGTGTGGCTCTGCCAATGGGCCCCGGCCGCGGCTTCGTGGTTGCACGTGGGGTGGCGGAGCTGGTGCAGCTCGCGTCGTAAACACTGGGCGGCAGCGTCGGTGAGGAGAAGCACGCAGCAAGGTTGGTCGACGCGCCGAAACCAGAGGTGGCCGGCGTCACGACACCTCCAAACACGCCGCACGCATCACTGGGACGGCAGCCACCATCCGATGTACGTCGACGCGGGATGATCTGACATCGTCTCGGGATGGACGACGCCCTTATACCCGTTGTGATCGCCCCAGCCGTCGGGAGTAGACACAAGGTTGCCGTTCCCCAGACTCAGGACGACGTGCCCTGGCTCTCCGCCGGGACTCTGGAAGAAGACCAGCGCTCCAGGCGGCGGCGCGGCGGTAGCGTTGCCCTTCAGCCCTGCGTTCGCGGCCACGATCGAACCCCACGTGCCGGTTGTCGTGTTGGTCGATGGATGTAGCTGGCCCGCACCCGGCTTGATGCTGTCCCAGAACTGATTGGGAAAGTCTTGCCCGGTAGCGACGTCGAACTCGCCGTGCGGCTCTAAGGAATCGTTGAGGTTAATTTCTGGCCCAGGTCGTTGGGCGTAGGCAGCCGTAACGAACCCCAGGCAGGCTTCGTTCCAGTTCCCGCTATTAAGCTGATTGTGGGCCCACTGAATTGCGCTCTCCGCGCTCGGCGACGGGTTCGCTCCAGCGCTCGGCGGCGAGGCGTCTCCACTTAGGTCGCTTGCCATCGCCTTGGTGATTCGTGCGCCGAGATTGAGGGTGCCGTCTCCGATGGGTTGGATGTGGATGTCGCCGTTATGGATCGCGATCGTGCTGCTGGTGCCGATGAGGTCGTTGATTGCAGCGGCACACGCGCGAACCGCATTCTGGTAGGCGCTGTAGTTGGCGCATGCACTGCTGAGCCAATCGTCGAGATCGAGCGTGCAGCGATCGACGAGCGCGCTGGCTTCGTCGAGCTCCCAACGTGCAGCGTCGAGGGCGACGCTGATGGCGTGCAGCGGGTTGTGTGCGGCGGCGCGGATCTCGCGTTCGACTGCCTGTTCTGCCGCTTCGCGCCGGGCGTTGGCGTTGTCGAGGGCTTCCTGGCTGGCGTCGATCTCGCGTCCATAATTCGCAGCGCTCGTTTGGAAGCCCACGAGTTCGTCAGCAAATCTCGAGATGGCGGTCGAACCGTAGGCGAGCGCGTCATCGGCGCGCTCGAACGCGGGCGTGAACTGCTCCAGCACACCGCGGAACGCGGTAGCTCCTGTTCCGGTCCAGTCCGAGAGGTCGTCGATTACTCCAACCTTGACCGTCTGCACGGTGTCGGCTGCATTGCGTAGCTGCGTCGCGAGGGCTACGAGCTCGCCGGTATTGCCTGGGATGTCGGTGTCACTCATTTAAGAAAATCCTTTGTTTGCGGCGCCGTCCGTGCCGCTGTAGCCGACCGCGGCGCTGGTCAGCGCTTGTTGAAATTGGTCCAGTAGCCCACACAATCCGCCGAGACCCGAGGACCAGCAGTTCAGGTAGTCGCGGATCGTTTGCTCGAGACCGGCGTCTCCGGCGGCCGCGGCGTCCCCGTTGCCGACCGTAGACATGACGCTGTTCAGCTCGCCGGCAAGGCTGGATATCTTGCCGGCGAGCGTGGCCAACGAATCGGGCGAGACGGTAAACGGTGCTGCATCAGGCATCTGGGACTCAGCCTCCGAACGACGAAGCGATCTGGGAGTCCGTCGAGCTATAACTGCTCGCCGCAGTACTGACCAGGCTCCCAATCTTTGAGAGCGCGTCCTGAACCTGTGCGGCGCCGGTCTGCCACTCCTGCATGGCGGCTTCAAACGCTGTCGAGCCGGCCCCCAACCAGCCGCCGCCAACGAGCGCGTTGACCTGGCTCATCGCGGCCGAATTGGTTTCGGCGATCGACTGCGCCGAGGTGCCGAGAAAACTTGCCGTCGAGGTCAGATCCTCGGCTGTGACTTTGATCAAGGACATCAAACCACTTCCTTTTCTTGTGAAATCTCGCGGAATCTACCGCCGATCGGCAACCCCGCTGAACACCAACGAGCCCCTACACCAAGCGGCGTGTCGGCCCTTCGATCCCCTTCCCGCCAAACACATTGCGACGGGCTTTGAAGATCACACCGAGAGCTTCCCAACCCCGCGCGTGCGACGCAAGGACACCAAGGGTAAGACCGAGACACCCCTTATGACCAGCCCCCATTCACCGCGCAGTGCGCTCAGGCAGCCCTTCGACCTGGCCACCAGATTCGCCTCACGAGCGAATGCTCACACGCGGTCAACTCGCGCCGGGATCAAATGCTGCCTATGCACAGGCTAAGAACCCCCTACGTGCATGGTGTCGTTTGTGGCTAGGCTCTTCGTTATGCGGGGTTTGAGGTGGCGTTGGGTGGTCGCGTCGCTTGCCGCGGCGGCCTTGACGCTGCTGGCGCCCGGCCTGACCTCAGCCAGTGCTGGCCCGGCGGTGTTGCCGCTGCCGATTCTGACGTCGAGTAACACGATCACCTCGTATAAGGGCCGCAGAGTTCTCGAAGTGCTCGACATGCACGTGACGAAGATCGCGCGTGGCGCGAAGCTACTGATCACTTGTGGCTGCAAGCGGCGTGGTGTGCCGATTCATGAAACGCGGACTCCTACTAGCAGAATTATTCGTGGCGTTGACTGGCTATTGACCCCGGGGCATGCGATCCATGTGACGGTGACCAAGCCACCAGCGCTCGGCCGCTACATGGTGCTCGCGTCCAACACGCAGCACCATCAGCTCGTGTTTCAAACCGACGGCTGCCTCACCGCAAGCAAACCCCCCAACCCTGCCCCTCCGGTGTCAAGACCCTCCTACCCGGCACCACGGTCACAAGCACCGGTGGGGGCACCGGAACAGGGACCATCCATGCCCCGGAAGTAGCCGCGGGCAACGACTCAACGTGCGCGCTGCTCGCCAGCGGCGCCATCGACTGCTGGGGCTATAACGGCGGCGGCGAGCTCGGCAACGGCACAACCTCCAACAACAGCGCGACCCCGGTGGCGGTCAGCAGAATCAGAACCGCCACCGCGGTCGTAGTCGGCGACGCGTCCGCGTGCGCGCTGCTCGCCAGCGGCACAACCGACTGCTGGGGCTCTAACGACAGCGGCGAGCTCGGCAACGGCACCACCACCGCGAGCGATACACCGGTGGCGGTGCGCGGGATCAAGAGCGCCGACGCAATCTCAGCCGGAGTCGCAGCGTGCGCACTACTCGCCAGCGGCGCGATCGACTGCTGGGGCTATAACGGCACCGGCGAGCTCGGCAACGGCACCACCAACGAGAGTGACAGGCCCGTGGCGGTCAGCGGAATTACAAACGCCACCGCAATCTCAGCCGGCAAGGACTCAGCGTGCGCGCTGCTCGCCACCAGCACGATCGACTGCTGGGGCTATAACGGCGCCGGCGAGCTCGGCAACGGCACCACCAACGAGAGTGACAGGCCCGTGGCGGTCAGCGGAATCGCAAACGCCACCGCGGTCGCAGTCGGCGATGAGTCAGCGTGCGCGCTGCTCGCCACCGGCGCGATCGACTGCTGGGGCTATAACGCCCTGGGCCAGCTGGGGAACGGAACCACCGCCAATAGTGCGACCCCGGTGCCGGTCAGCGGAATTACAAACGCCACCGCAATCTCAGCCGGCTACGGGTCGGCGTGCGCGCTGCTCGCCACCGGCGCGATCGACTGCTGGGGCTACGGCGGCGGCGGCAAGCTCGGCAACGGCACCATGACCATCGACAGCGCGACCCCGGTCGCGGTCAGCGGAATCACGAACGCCACCGCAGTCTCGGTCGGCGGCGAGTCAGCGTGCACGCTGCTCGACAGCGGCGCGATCGACTGCTGGGGCTCTAATGTCGGCAACGGCACCGCCACCGAGAGCGACACGCCGGTGCAAGTGAGCGGTCTCCCGTAGCCGCGACGGCTCGGCGCCGCTGTTTGTTCGGACTGGCCTCTGGCGACACGCATACACCCCTCCGGACCGCAGCGATTCCGGCAAGCCGGTGAAACGCCCTCGACCCCAATACTCACGCCGTCACGAAGAAGTGCTACACAAGCAGTTGGCTAAGAACGCACCCACGTGGTGGTGTCGGTTGTGGCTAGGCTCTCTCGGTTATGCGAGGTTTGGGGTGGCGTTGGGTGCTGGCGGTCCTTGCCACGACAGGCTTCCCGCTGTTGGCACCCGGCTTGACCTCAGCCGATACTGGCCCGACTGTGTTGCCGTTGCCAGCTCTGACATCGAGCACCACGATAACGTCATACAAAGGCCACAAGGTTCTCGAAGTGCTCGAGATGCACGTGACGAAGATCGCGCGCGGCGCGCAGCTGCTGGTTACTTGCGGCTGCAGGCGGCGTCTCGTGCCCATTCATGAAACGCGGACTGCTACTAGCAGAACCTTTCGCGACGTTGACTGGCTATTGACCCCAGGGCACGCGATCCATGTCGCGGTAACCGAGCCACCAGCGCTCGGGCGCTACCTGGTGCTCGTGTCCAACACGCAGCACCATCAGCTCGTGTTTCAAACCGATGGCTGCCTCACACCAAGCAAGACTCCCCAGCCCTGCCCGTCCGGTGTCACGACCATCCCAACGGGCACCACGGTCACAAGCACCAGCGGCACAGGAACAAGCGGCACAGGAACAAGCGGAACAGGCGGAACAGGTACAGGCGGCATCACGAACAGCGCAGTAGAGATTGCCGCCGGCGAAGAATCAGCCTGCGCGCTGCTCTCGAACAGCAGCATCGACTGCTGGGGCGAGAACCTCGACGGCGAGTTAGGCGACGGCACCGACACCGGACCGGACGCCTGCAGCAACGGTCCGTGTAGCGCGACGCCCGTGCCGGTAAGCGGAATCACCGACGCCACCGCGATCTCGGTTGGCGATCAGGCAGCGTGCGCGGTGCTCCCGGGCGGCAGTATCGACTGCTGGGGGGCAAACGCCTACGGGCAGCTCGGAAACGGTACCGCCGCCACCAGCACGACACCGGTTGCGGTAACTGGGATTACCAACGCGACCGCCGTCGCAGTTGGCGAAGACTCAGCCTGCGCGCTAGTCGCGGGTGGCACCATCGACTGCTGGGGAATTAACCTGTTCGGTGAGCTCGGAAACGGTACCGCCGCTAGCAGCACAACACCGGTTGCAGTAAGTGGGATCACCAACGCGACCGCCATCGCAGTCGGCGCAGACTCCGCCTGTGCGGTACTAACGGGCGGCACCATCGACTGCTGGGGCAACAGCGCGGACGGCGAGTTAGGCGACGGAACTGACACGGGACCGGACAGTTGTGCTTATGACAATCCTTGCAGCATGACTCCGGTTGCGGTGACCGGGCTCACCAACGCAACCGCCGTTTCGGTCGGCGAATACACAGCATGCGCGCTACTCTCGGGCGGAGGAGTCGACTGCTGGGGCGATAACGACTATGGCGCACTCGGGAATGGCACCAACGCCACCACCGAGCTCAGCACGACGCCCGTGCCGGTGACCGGGTTGACGAACGCAACTGCGATCGCGCTTGGCGACGGCTCAGCGTGCGCCCTGCTGTCAGTTGGCAGCATCGAATGCTGGGGCAACGGGGACGTCGGCGAACTCGGAAACGCCACCACCGACGACAGCTCGATACCCGTGCCGGTGAGTGGGTTAGCGAGCGCAACTGACGTCACCAGCGGCTCCTCGTCGCCCTGCGCTCTGGTGTCGGGCGGCACTGTCTACTGCTGGGGCGAGAACGACTATGGCGAGCTCGGGAACAGCAGCACCGATAACAGCACGACGCCCGTGCGGGTGAGCGGGCTCGGCTGACGGTAGCGTCAAGCGCGTCTGCTGCAGACGCGCGCGGCCCCGCTCTTCTTCCGTCGGTCTCGACGCGTTCGGTTCGGGATTAGCGGCGAGAGAGACCTAGCTTTGTCCGGAAATTGTTGCCCGTGTGGTGTGTGCGGGGGGCGGCTAGACTCGCTGGCGTTATGCGGGGTTTGCGCGTGTTTGTCACGTGGCGGTGGGTGCTCGTGTTGGTAGCGGTGGCGGGAGCCCTAGCGTTGTTGTCGGCTGGGTTGGCGTCGGCGAACGCCGGTGGTGTTGGTTCGGTGGTGTTGCCGCTGCCGGTTCTGTCGTCAAACAACACGGTCACGCCGTACAAAGGCCAGAAGGTTCTCGAGGTCGTCGACTTGCGGGTGACAAGCATCGACCGCGGCGCGGAGCTGCTGGTCACGTGTGGCTGCAAGAGGCGTCCGGTGCCTCTTCATGAGACGCGGACCGCGACGAGCAGGATGTTTCGCGACGTCGACTGGCTGCTGACCCCGGGGCATGCGATCCATGTGACTCTGACCAAGAGGGCAGCGATCGGACGCTACATGGTGCTCGTGCCAAATCCACAACAACGACAGCTCGTGTTTCACAGCGACGGCTGCCTAACAACGAGCAATAAGGCCGAGCCGTGCCCGTCGAGCGTAAAGACCCTGTTACCCGGAACCACAGTCACAACCACCACATCAACCGGAGGTGGCACATCAACCGGAGGTGGTACATCGACCGGCGGCAGCACGAACACCGCGATACAGGTAGCCGTCGGCGAAGACTCAGCGTGCGCTCTGCTCTCGAACAGCACCATCGACTGCTGGGGCGAGAACCTCGACGGCGAGTTAGGCGATGGCACCGACACTGGACCAGACACCTGCAACTCCGGCGGCACCACTGTGCCGTGTAGCACGACCCCCGTGCCTGTAACCGGAATCACCAACGCCACCGCCATCTCCGTCGGAAGCGATTTCGCATGCGCGTTGCTATCGACCGGCAGCATCGACTGTTGGGGGGCAAACACCTACGGCGGACTCGGAAACGGCACCACTACGAGCAGTTCGACGCCCGTGCCTGTGAGCGGAATCAGCAATGCGACAGCGATCTCCGTCGGCAACGAATCAACGTGTGCGTTGCTGTTGGGCGGCATTGCCGACTGCTGGGGCACGAACCTCTCGGGTGAGCTGGGGGACGGTGATGCGACCGGCCCGGACGCGTGTGGCGACGTCGCTTGCAGCACGACGCCCGTGCCGGTGATTGGAGTTACCAACGCGACAGCAATCTCCGTCGGCGCCGAATCGGCATGTGCGCTGCTGTCGAGCCTCGAGTGCTGGGGTGCCGACGAGCGCAATCAGTTGGGGGATGGTGACGAGACCGGCCCCGACGCGTGTGGCGTCATCGCATGTAGCACGACGCCTGTGGCCGTTAGCGGAGGCATCAACGCAACCACGATCCCCGTAGCACGCTACCCGATCGCGGCGGGCTCCCTCTCAGCGTGCGCTTTGCAGTTGGGCGGGCTTTTCGACGGCTTCAGCGTCGACTGCTGGGGCGATAACAGCATGGGTGAACTCGGAAACGGCACCGACACCGGCGGCCTCACACCCGTGCCCGTGACCGGAATGACGAACGCAACTGCGATCGCAGTTGGCGACGACTTAGCGTGCGCGTTGTTATCTGCTGGCGGCATCGCCTGCTGGGGCGACAACTACGAGGGCGAGTTGGGGGACGGCACCACCGGCGGACCGGACAGTTGCGCCGGGCTCGCGCCGTGTAGCACGACACCCCTGCCTGTGAGCGGGATCACCAACGCAACCGCTATCTCGACTAACGGTGACGAAGCCTGCGCGTTACTGTCGGGTGGGAGTGTCGACTGCTGGGGCGGCAACGCCGTCGGCCAGCTAGGCGACGGTACCGACACCAGTCTGGCAAGCCCGACGCCGGTGGAGGTAAGTGGCTTCGGCTAGAGGAGCTAACCGTTCGCCGCATGCTGGCCGGCCTCGGTCCGACGAGAGGTGGCTTTCGAACCCGCCAGGACGGACGTTTTTCCGTGGGGCATGCGCCTGATCGTCGTATGATCGGGGCGCAGCGCGGGGCCGGGGGCGAAGACCACGCCGGGAGGAGCTGTTTGGTGGTGAGAGCGAGCACGATTCTTTCTCCGGGTGACACGCTCGGCGGCTTTCAGATCGTCAACGTGATCGGCTTTGGTGGTATGGCCGTTGTCTATCGAGCGGAGCAGCTTTCGCTTGGTCGGCCTGTAGCGCTGAAGGTCCTTTCGCCGCAGCTGAGTGGCGACGCCAACTACCGGGAGCGGTTTCGGCGTGAGGGCCACCACGCGGCCGCGTTGGATCATCCGAACATCGTCGCGGTCTACGACTCGGGGGAGTCCGAAGGGCGCCTGTATTTGGCGATGCGCCTAGTAGAGGGGACGACGCTCGGCGAGCAAATGCATGAGCGCGGGCTGTCTGCCGAGGACACGGTCGATGTATTGCGTCCGATAGCCAAAGCACTGGATGTGGCTCACGCTGCACGACTGGTGCATCGCGATGTGAAGCCTCAGAACATCTTGTTGGCCGAGAACGGTCACCCCTATCTCGCCGACTTTGGCGTGGCGAAGGGACCTCAGACCCATGGTCTGACAGCAGCCGGCGGCTTCGTCGGGAGCTTGAACTATGCGGCTCCCGAGCAGATCCTAGGACAGCCCACAACCGCGGCCGGCGATATCTACTCGCTCACGGCGGTGCTCTACCAGTGTTTGACGGGGCAGGTGCCCTATCCGCGGGAGACCGATGCCGGCGTAATGCACGCACACTTGAACGAGCCGCCACCAGCTCTGCCGGCAGGTGACACGGCCGAATCCGCGTTGAGCGCGGTGATCGCACGCGGCATGGCGAAGGATCCAGCAGATCGTTATCCGAGGGCAGGCGAGTTGATGGACGCGGCCGCCCGCGTACTCGGGGAGCTCCCGGCGCGGCGACGCCACGGCATCCCGGCATTTCCTACAAGGCCTTCGGAAGCCAACGGCGCGTCCGGCCGAGGAGCGTCCGCGGAACCTCGACCACGCACTCCAGCCCCCGCGGAAACACACGGGCGTGCACCGGAGGTGGCGGCGTCTAAGCGGCCCGGCGGCCAGACGGAACTGATCTCCGCGCGGGAGCGCCTAGAGGCGCAACAGAAAGCGGAGGCGACCACGGCCGATCGGCGACGCGCACCACCCTTGATCCCAGCCGAGCCCGCTCGTGCCCACCGACGTCGTTGGCCGCTCGCCGCGGCGGGTTTCGTGATCATGGCTGCCGCGGCACTCACTGCAGTCCTTACGATCTCGGGCGGTCAGAGCATCCGAACGGTCCACGGCCGCCTCATATCACTCACCTACTCTTCGCCGTGGAAGCTGTCCGCTGCGGCTTCCACCGCGGACGCGCGGCTGTTCACGGCGCCAGTGGTGCTCACCAGTTCGGGCGCGACGCTGTCCGCCGGACAACTCGTCAGTTCAGCTGTGATCCCTGGCGGCGTCCCACCCCAGCTTGCCCGGCTGCTACAAGCACCCACATACCAGTCCGCTGCCGGGCTCGGCCCTTACACAGCGCGGCGCTACGAGTGGACCCCGTCGACCGGTGCACACACTCTCGCATTCGTACTTGCCACCCAGTCCGCTGACCTGGCGATCCTGTGCCGCGGAACCGCGCGTGCATTAGCGGACTGTGTGACTGTCGCCGACACCGTCACAGTTAGCGGCACGACCATCGAGGCGCCGGGCCCCAACGCAACACTCGCCAAGGCGCTGGCCAAAGACCTACGCCCGGCCAGCATCGCACGTACCGGTCTGAGCGGTCTCAGCGCGACGCGTCTATCCGATCGGGCCGCTGCTGCAAGCCATATCGCGCTTGCCGAGACCAAGGCGGCGTCCACGCTTGCAACAACCACCGTGCCCCCGCGAAACCGCCGCGCAACAGTTGCCATCATCGACGCTCTCAGAAGCGAGGCGAGCAGCTGGCGCGCGCTAGCTCAGGCCGCAGACCACAATCAGCGGGCGCAATATGCGACCGCAACCATACGCCTCGTCGCAGCCAGCTACAGCGTTACAGCCGCAGCCAAAACGCTCGACATCGAAGGCTTCCCCACTGCCCCGCTCAACGCCATCACGCGTTCTAGCCTCCCCCCCATCCCGCACCCCAAGACAGTCACCGTGGTTATCCCTGATGACACTGTGACGACGATTGTCCCGACACACAAGAAGCCTCCAACTCAAATCCCGACAGAAAACGCTACGGGGCTCAGTTGAGCCGAGCGCGTGCTGTTACGGAAAGGCGCTCGCACACCGGTTGAGGGATGATCGCTACCCCTGCTGCCGTCATGCGCGCCTTCCGTAGGCTGGTGGGGTTTGGGTACGCGCGGCTCCAACCTTGCCTCGCCCAGCCTGAGCGCAGTCGAACGTCCATGCGCGCGCGCGAAGTAGCCAGCGACCGTCGCGGCCATGCGCTTGTGCGGGTGGCTGTTGTTGCGACATCGGTCGGCGCGCTATGGACACTCGTTTCGCTGATGCCGTCATCAGCCGGAGCCGCCGGGTGCTCGACGAGCTCGCTGACGTTTAGCTACACGGGCGCCGAGCAGTGCTATTCGGTGCCAGCTGGAATAGACGAGATCAACGTCGTTGCGATCGGTGGCGCGGGTAGCAACGGGGGCGGTTGGAACGGTCTCGCCTCGGACGAAACTCCGCCGCCGGGCGGTGTTGCCGCCGACGGCGCCGACGTGAGCGGCGACCTCTCGGTCACCGCCGGGGAGGAACTATACGTCGAGGTTGGCGGCAGCGCCGTGTACGCCGAACAGGGCGCTTTCAACGGCGGCGGCGCGCCCGGTTTCCAAAGCGCACTAGGTGGCGGAGACAGCGGCGGCGGCGGCGGCGGCGCGTCGGACGTTCGCACGGTCTCCTGTGGTACTGCATGTTCAAGTGGCGGTGATTCTGCGTCGCTCGGCTCGCGGCTCCTGGTCGCTGGCGGCGGGGGAGGAGGAGGCGGCGGCGGTAACTTTGACGGATCTGCGGGGGGTGCAGGCGGCGACGCCAGCGAATCCGGCGCAAACGGCCAAACGCCTAGCGGCTATGGGATTGTCCCTCCCGGCGGTGGTGGAGGCGGCGGTGCTACACAAACCGAGGGCGGGACAGGCGGCGCTGCCGGGGGGACGGGCGACGGAGCCGGGGCGGGCTGCGCGGGCCAGAGCGCGCCGTACGTGGGAACCGGCGGCGAGGGTGGCCTAGCCTCAGAAGGTGGCGGAGGAGGAGGCGGCGGCTACTACGGCGGCGGAGGGGGCGGCTGCGGCTACGACACCAGCTCCCCGACTCCGGGCGCGGGCGGCGGTGGCGGCGGGTCGAGCTACGGCCCGCCTGGGACCAGCTTCGAGCCGGCCTCGACCGGTACGCCGTCGGTGACGATCACGCCGCTCGACCCGCCGACCGCTTCGATCTCCGCGCCGGCGCCCGGAGGCACTTACACGGCCGGCCAGGTCGTCCCAACTGCGTTTGGTTGTAGCGAGGGCACAAACGGCCCCGGGATCATCTCTTGCGTCGACTCGGTGGGGGATAAGGGCAGCAGCGGCACGCTAGATACATCCAGCGCCGGTTCGCATACCTACACCGTGACGGCCACGAGCGAAGACGGTCAGACGGCCATGGCAAGCATCGCCTACACGGTCGTCCCACAGGTCGTCCCACAAGTACTGCCGGTCGTCCCGCAAGTAGTGCCTGCCCCTGAGCAGGCTCTACCATTGCCTGACCTCAAGCCGATCGCCAAGGTCGAGTTGCATGACCGCCAGCGAACTCTGCTTCTCGTCGACCTGGCGGTCACAAACATCGCGCGCGGCGCAAACTTCCATATCACTTGTGGGTGCAAACGGGAGGCGAAGCCCCTGCACGAGACTCGCACCGCCACGACTAGGACCTACCAAGATTTGGACTGGTGGGTGACCTCGGGGCACGAGGTTAGCGTGACGGTTGCGCTCAGTCCGGCAACTGGGCGGTTTATGGAGTACGTGTCCAGCCTTCGCCGTGGAACGATCGTGTTGAAGGCTACGGGCTGTCTCACGACAGCCGGCACCCATGAGGCCTGCCCTTAGGGCACTTACGGCCCACGCGAAGCAGGTCAGAGTTCGGCTATTGCCGCGTCGTGTTGTCTGGGTAAAGAATGTCCGCGATCAGAGGTCGCGTGGGGACACGAGTCCGAACCGAATCGCAGATTGCGCGAGCATGGCTCGCTTCTCGTTCTGATGAAGATCTTTGAGGCCGAAGAGATCAAACAGCTGTCGCAGCCGTACCTTGACAGCCTGCTCGCTGATGAAGAGCTCCTCCGCGACCTGCTTGTTAGACGCCGGAACGGCGACGTCCCCGCCGAGAAGAAGCGGGCGACAGAGCGCAACCAGCGCCTGCCGTTGGGCTTCGGTGAGTTCGTCGACTCGCCGAGCATCAGCGGCACTGCGGGTTGCGTCTCGCGACGCCGTCGCTGCGCTCGTGAAGCGCACGATGGTTTGCCCCACACGGATGCGATCACCATCCCTCAAGCGCTGGCGTCCTACGATTCGCTTACCGTTGACAAAGGTTCCGTTCTTGGAGAGTCCGTCATCAACAATCGTCCACTCGTCGCTGATTCGGTGGAGCTCGGCGTGAACCCCGGACACTTCCTCGTCCCAAGCGATTACCACGTCGCTTGCCGGATGGCGCCCGATCGTGAGCCTTAAAAGCTCGGCGGTTAGCAACACAAGCTGAAGGTGGCCCTCGGCGTCCCGCAACCCGAGGAACGAACTCGCCGACCGCTCCGCTTCCAGTCGGGCCTTCAGCTCTTCGGCAGTCGACGCGTGCATCGCGTACGGATCCGGCGGCACATCGGACGTCGACACAAACGCCAGGGTAGATGGAATCGCAGACACCAGCATCGTCATAGTCCAGTCGTAGCGACACAACGCGAATGGCCGTGACGAGCGCCCGGGGCAGGCTGCTCCGGGCGCTCCTCTGCACTCCGCTCCGTCTGAGAACCTCAGCAGTTGGGCACGCTGGGGTCGACAAACGGCGTGCCGAGCAGACTGCCCGAGGTCGCGCCGTTGTTGTAGAACGCGTCAGCGGAGGCGTAATAGGCGCTATTCCACGGACTCGACGCCACGAGATACCACCACGTGTTGCCGTCCGCGACCGCGAACCCGGTGACCTTGCACTCAATCTGCACTGTGTCGTTCGACGGGATCTCCGGTCCTTCCGAACCACCCGCATCCCCGTAGTCACTCCAGGTGTGAACCACACTTCCAGACGTCTCCGAGTAGGTCGGAGGCGGCGTCGGCGCCGGGGTTGGCGTCGGCGCAGAGCCATCCGACCCAGCACATTCGGGGACGCTGGGGTCGACGAACGGCGTGCCGAGGAGACTCCCTGAAGTCTCGCCGTTGTTATAGAACGCGTCTGCGGAGGCGTAATAGGCGCTGTTCCACGGGCTCGACGCGACGAGGTACCACCAGGTGTTGCCATCGGCGACCGCGAACCCGGTGACCGCACATTCAACCTGCACTGTGTCGTTCGACGGGATCTCGGGTCCTTGCGAACCACCCGCATCCCCGTAGTCACTCCAGGTGTGAACCACACTGCCAGACGTCTCAAGGTACCCAGGAGCGGGCGTCGGCGTCGGAGCGGGCGTCGGAGCTGGAGCCGGCGTCGGAGCTGGAGCCGGCGTCGGAACCGGAGCCGGAGCTGGCGTCGACGTCGGTGCAGGTCCACCAGACCCAGAAGTAGCGTTGCCGTGCCAGTAGCGAACGCCCCCGTCGAACCTGAGACCGTGCTCCTCCCATGCGAGGCTGTGCCGCTGTACGGGCACGTTGTAGTCATTGGCGTCCCACATCTCGCCATTGCCGGCGTAGATCCCCACATGCACCGCGTGAGCCAGAGATCCGCCGCCGAAGAACACGAGGTCCCCGGGTTGGAGATCGGCTTGACTGCTGATGACCTGTCCACCGGCCGTCGCTTCCTCGCTTGCCTTGTGCGCGAGATGAACCTCTCGGTCTGTCCCTTGGTAGACGGCATACAAAGCCAGGCCACTGCAATCGAAGCCCTTGATTGACGCTGCTACGCAGCCTGATCCGCCGTCGCCATGGGTGGGGCCAGAGGTATTCCCTCCGTCAAAGCAGTAAGGCTTGCCGGCCATCGATGCAGCTGCGTTCACGATCGCCTGGCCCTGCGAGGTCGCGGCTTGAGCCTGTCCCCCGAGGTTTGGGCCAGCAACACAAAGGGCCGAGACTGCGAGGAGCGCAGCGCAAAGCAGCTCAGCCAACGACAGACGACACAGCCACGCGGAAGGGCGGCGAGACATTGACGCCACCTCAATCGCGGCGGGACCACCGAGCGCCGGTTCTGCGTTGAGAGCGGAAATGTTTCGGTCTGACATGGTGTCTCCTGAGTCGTCGTGGCGTTGCCGCCGAGAGTTCCTGCCTGTGCAGGCCAGTCTCCGTGTCGCAGACGCGCATGGAAAGACACCCCAGGGTCAGAGCTGACGACCCTCGTCGCGCTGAATCGTGGAGCTAGTCGAGGTCAGGTTTGCGCTCGGAGCCAAAAGGGGATCACGCCCGCCCAGCTGGCGATCGCCTGGGTGCTGGCCAAAGGCGATGACCTGGTGCCGATACCCGGCACCAAGCGGCGCACCTACCTCGAGGAGAACGCCGCTGCGGTCGACGTCAACAGTCAACCTGTAGCAGCGTTTTGGCCGGCCCGGGAGGAGCGCCTGAGCCGCTCGCTAACACTCCCGCGGAGGCAACCATCTCCCTGTGCGCACGGTCTCCGGCAGGACGGCGCGCGGCGTCCGTCTCGATGTCTACTGTCTCGCGTAGTGGCTACGAAAGATGCGCCTTCGGTGGTGGCTACGACCAATGTGCCTCCGCCTGTTCGCCACCTGCACTATCTGGCAGCGGTGCACCCAACGCCCGCGAGGATCAAGGCGGCGATGGGTGAGGTCGACGGCGTCAACGCAAAGATCGCCGTGCTCATCACCCGGCTCGTCGGATCAATGTGGTGTGCATATGTGTTCGGCATCATCGCCTTGATTGGGCTAAGGCCGGCGCTCAAGCCAGGCGGCGAGGGGCTAATCGCGTGGATCGCGCAAACGTTCCTCCAGCTCGTTCTTCTCTCGGTGATCATGGTCGGCCAGGCTGTGCAGTCCGCCGCCTCGGACGCGCGCAGCGAGCAGACCTACGAGGACACGGTGAAGATCATCGACGCGCTCAACGTCCATACGGATGGCGGCATCAAGGATCTGCGTGACGAGCTGCTCGCAGCGATCGCAAAGATCCAGTCGCCGTAACGGCAGCGATCGAGTCGCGCTCCGCTGTCGCCGGTCGGCGCGGGCCGCCCGTTCAGGGCGCCCAAGTTTGCTCCCCTGCCCGCGAGCTCATTCGCCGAGGCTGCGATGGTTTTAGTCTGTCGCTAACCAACTCCAGAAGGAGACGCTGTGCCACTACAGGGCGAATACGAGCCGAGCTCCGCAGCATGGGCCCGCGACCAGGTCGACGAGTACGAGCGTTCGGGTGGGACGAGCGGCACGACGCTGCGAGGCGTTCCGGTCGTCGTGATCACCTCAGTCGGCGCGAGCTCCGGGAAACTACGCAAGAACCCGGTTATGCGAATCGAGCACGACGGCGTATATGCAGCGGTCGCATCGAAAGGGGGCGCCGCGGAGAATCCGGCCTGGTATCGCAACTTCGTGGACCATCCGCTCGTGGAATTGCAGGACGGGGCGTCCAAGTCCGACTACACGGTGCGGGAGACTTCGGGCGAGGAGCGTGCGCTGTGGTGGACGCGCGCGCTCGAGGTATGGCCCGACTACGCCGAGTACCAGACGAAGACCGACCGCGAGATCCCGGTACTCGTGCTGGAGCCAGCCAACGCATGAACGACGACGAGCGTCAGTTGATCTCCTCGCTCGAGGCTCAAGAGGAACGGCTGGTGTTCACCCGCTTCGACAACTTGGACGCGTGGCGGCTGGGCAGCGCGATGGTGGCGGCAGCGACCGAGCGGTCGCTGCCGGTCACGATCGACATCCGGCGCCACGGCCAGCAGCTGTTCCATGTCGCGCTACCGGGCACCACAGCTGAGAACGACTCGTGGATCGAGCGCAAGGTCAACGTCGTAAACCGTTTCGCTGCGGCGTCATACCTCGTAGGGCGGCGGCTTGCAGCGCGCGGGTCCGCGCTGGACGAGGAGCTGGGCGTCGATCCACGGCTGTTCGCAGCACACGGCGGCGCGTTCCCGATTCGGATCAGCGAGGTCGGCGTGGTCGGCAGCGTCACCGTCTCCGGCCTGCCGCAGGCCGACGACCATGCCTTTGTCGTCGAGATGCTCGAGGCGTTTCTCGGCGTTTGAGCACCGCGATCGGACGCCTAGCGCCTGGGCGTGGTTATGCGGCGTTGACCTGTTGGTAGTGCTCGACCGTTGGCGACGGGTCGTAGGAGTGGTGCAGCAGTGCGCGCCACTCCTCGTACTCGGGCGAACCACGAAAGCCTTCTGTGTGGTCTTCGAGGCGGGCCCAGTCGACGAGCAGCAGGTAGGTGCTTGGGTGCTCGATGCAGTGTGACAGCGTGAGCGACCGAAAGCCGGTCATCTTCGCGATGATCGCTTTCGCGTGCTCGAACGCTGCCTCGAACTCGGCTTCCTGGCCCGGCCTTACCGGCAGGTGCGCATGCTCGACGACCACCGGCAGATGATCCCAGAGTCACGAGACGCCCACGAAAGACGCTTACTTCGCAGCGGTTGAGCTGTTCTCACGTGCCATTTGCCGCCGAGGTCGCTCAAAACTGTCGTGCCCGGCCCATTTGCCCCTTGCATCGTGAACTCTGGGGTGGTGCTGCCCGCGGTCGTGATCGCTTCGAACCAGCCGCCCGAGATTGCTTGAAAGTAGTTCAGGGATGTCGGGAGCTGGTCGACTCTGCCCTGCTGGACCCACGCGGAGCCCGACCAGCGATATATCTGGGCGTCGGCGCCGGGTGATGCGTCGCTACCGGTCGGGGTCTCCTTCACGTACCAGTCAGCGCCGTCAGCGGCGATGACGCCGTTCAGGTAGACGTATCCGGTCATCGCCGGCCCGGCGATCAGTGCTGCGGTGGCTAGTGCCGGCGCCAGGCTCGGCCCGAACCCGGCTGCGAGCTGGCGAAGCAGGGAGAGGGGGATGTCGTAGATGCCGGGGTCGGAGCCGAGGCTGTCTCCGTTGTCGACTTCGACCGCGCGCCATCGCGTCCCCTCAGCTTCGAACAGGCCGACGACCTGGGTGGTGTAGCCGGCACCCGTGCCGAGCGCAATCGCCCACCCGTCCGCGCAGGCGACCTTCGAGAACTCGAACACTTCGAGTTGGCCATCGCCAGCGGCCGACTCCAGGGCTGAGCGGCTGCACGTTGCGGACCGGCCTGGCGGCGCAACTGGCCGAAACACGCCGTCCTGATAGGTCTCGTAAAGCGAGGTGGTCGGTCCGCCGGCGGCACTGCTCGCGTCGACCTCTGTTGCTACGCCGCCGCGCGCGACGTCGCCGTTCACGACGGTTGTGTTCGAGTAGCCATAGTCGAAGGGGATGGCATGCCAGCGCCCGCCGACATCAGACACCACCGCAAGCCAGTTGGTGTCGGCCGCGCCTCCCGCGGCGAGCGCGAAGTCCGGGTCGGCAGAACCGGTCACCGACACGGCGCTGATCCCGCAGCAACCACCGATCGGTCCGAACCAGCCCCGCACGCTCGCCTGCTCAGACCAGCCACGCGGGGTCCAGCGGTAGATCAGCACCATGCCGTCGGGATACGGCGAGGCGGTTACACGTGGATTCAAAGCGCTCGGAGCGTCGGCACCCTCCAACACCAGCCAACTGCGCCCATCGACAGTCAGAACCGGACTGGCCTGGTAAGCGCCCGGCGCCTTCAAAGACGCTTCCCGCGCAGCGAAGCTCTTCACAAGCGCTCGGGCCTCCGCAGTCTGCCGCGAAGATGCCAGAGCGCTTGCCGAGAAACCCATCGAAGCAGACACGACTGCCAACACAACGATCAAACGGCTGACCCCCGCGCGCCTCACAACTCCAGTACACCACGGCGCTGCCGCTACTGCTGCGCCCGTGCTCCGGGTGGCGCGACGACGAGCCGCAGGGAGCCGTCGAGCTCAGGTTGGGTTCTTAGCGCGCCGTAGCGTTCGTCCCAGGCACCAGACGCGAGGTCAGCATTGAGGCGAGCCAGGGCGCGTGCCTGTACTGCCGGTTCTACAAAACTCCAGGAGGACTGCGATCGGCGGACGGCTTCGTCGAGGAAACACTCGGGTCGCGCGTAATAAGCCTCCTTGAAGCCGTCGAGGCAGTCCGCGGGCACGGGTATCGACCGTACCTCGGTGGCCGACCCAAGCCTGCTCACAAGCTCCCTTATTGGCGGTTGACGCCGCCGCTCTGCCGCGATGACCTCGGGCGCGTAGTCGGCTAGCCAGAAACGATCCAGAGTGTCTGGGTCGAAGGTCAAGATCACGATTGGTCCCCGCGTCACACGGCGCAGCTCTGCCAACCCTTGACTTAGATCGGACCATTGGTGCACGGTTACCGTGGCCATCGCGGCATCGAACACGCCGGCGTCGAACGGCAGGTCCTCGGCAGTCGCGTTGATCGCTGGAACACGCTCGGCCGGGCGTTGCGCACGCATCGCCGCCGACGGCTCGACAGCGACCACGTGGCGGTCCTCCGGCTCGTAGGAGCCAGTACCCGCACCGACGTTCAAGACCGTGCGGGCAGATCCGAGCGCGGCGTGTATGGCGTCAGCGATGCGTGGATCGCCGCGGCGCTGAACGGCGTAGCCGTGACCGTAGGCCTCGTAGTCAACGTCCCCAGCAGGCATGCGCCGCACACTCCGATGCTATCCAGCCCTTCGTCTCGAGCGGGTACGGGTAACCTCACCGTTCGTGTCTGACAGTCGCGTTACAGCCGTCCTTGGAGCGGGTGCGCTCGGCGCGGCGATGGCGGCTCGGCTCGGCGAAACAGGCCACGCGGTTCGGTTGTGGAACCGCACGCCGGAGCGAGCTCTCGCGGCTGCGGCGCAGGCGCGGGGCGTTACGGCGGTCGCCACGGCGACTGAGGCGGTCAGCGATGCGTCGGTTGTGATCACGGTGCTTCGCGACGGCGACGCCGTCGCCGCGGTGATGGCCGATGCGATCGCCGAGGTCGGAAAGGATGCGGTTTGGGTGCAGGCGAGCACCGTCGGCCCGCGCAGCGCCCGCGCTCTCGCCGCCCTGGCTGGGGACCACGGCGTCGCCTATCTCGACGCGCCGGTCTCCGGCAGCACAACGCCGGCCCACGAGGGAAAGCTCGTTTGGCTGGTCGCCGGCGATGATGGCGCGCTCGACCGTGCACGTCCTGTGCTTGACGCTCTCGGGTCCGCGGTGCTCTATGCCGGAACCGGGGTCGAGGGCAGTTCTCTCAAACTCGCGGTCAATGCTTGGATGACAGCGGCGACTGTCGCGATGAGCGACGTGCTCGCACTGTGTGACGCGCTCGGAATCGACCACGCGACATTCGTGACGGCGCTCGAGGACGGCCCGTTGGCCATGCCCTACGAGCTGCAGAAGATCACCTCGATGGACGCCGGTAGCTACTCGGCCGGATTCGCTGTGCAACTCGCGTTGAAGGACATCGATCTGGCAGCGGAGCTGACTGCCCCAAGTCCCCTCCTTCAGGTCGTCCACGACCGACTCGAGCGCACCGTCGCCGCTGGACACGGCAACGATGACCTCGCCGCCGTCGACTACCTGCGTAGCGAGAACGCGTCAGCCAGCGGCGTCTAGGAGGTCGTCGTCAGATCTCCTCGTGAACGCCGATGGCCTGTTCGAGGTCACGTTCGGAGGCCGCCTCGTCGCCGCCACGCTTGTCCTGCAGCAACGAACTCGCGATCGCATCGAGCTTCTGCTGGATCGCGCGCTCAGACCGAAGCTCGGCGTTCTTGAGCAACGCCACAAGCACGAGCGTGAGTACCGAAACCAGACCACTCGCCGCGATCTCGAAACGATCGCTCGCTCCCACGATCAACCCGATCGCCCAGACCAAGATCACAACCAGACAGACCGCAAAGAAGAGTGGCGAGCCAGCAAGAAAAGAACCGGATTCCGCCAGTCGCTCAAAACGGCCACGCTCGGGCCCCGGCGTGCGGTCGGCAGGATGCCTGAGCGTGCGTTGCGCCAAGCGTGCCCACCTCGGAACCTTTGAGGCCGGCACCATATTCACATCGTACGCGTCGTCAACCAGCCGCCCGGCGCGGCTATCGCCCGCCGCGGCTCACGGCCGTGTGGTTGGCGGTGGCGAGGCTTCCAGCAGCCGCCGAGCTGGCTGGCGTCGAGATTCGTCAAGCTGAGCTTGTGGCGTCTTCCGAACCGAGATGGCTGGCGTGGGTGCGGTCCTTGCAAACGATCGCGCAGTCCGGCCTAAATTACGCGACCGACGATTACGATCGCGACCGCTACCGGGAGGTGCGGCGGATCGCGGCAGAACTCGCCGCAGCAAACAGCGACGCAGACCCGGACATCATCGAAGGGCTCTTCGCGGCTGGGTCTGGTCACCCGACGCCGAAGGTCGACGTGCGGGCCGCGATCGTCGTCTCTGAGCGCATCCTTCTTGTCCGTGAGGTTGCGGACGGCGGCTGGACACTTCCCGGCGGGTGGGCCGACCCGGGAGAGTCTCCGAGCGAAGCGGCAGCTCGAGAAACCCGTGAGGAGGCCGGCGTTGACGTTCGAGCGACGAAGCTGATCGCGCTCTACGATCGCGCTCGTCGCAACTACCCGCCGCACATCGAATGCATCTACAAGGCGATATTTGCCTGCGAGTTGATCGGCGACGCTGTCCCGCATGCCTCAGACGAAACCGACGGCGTCGAGTTCTTCCCAGCCGACAAGCTCCCCGCCCTCTCAACCGGCCGCACGACTGCCCAGCAGATCGAACGCGTCTTCGCGCATCACAACAACCCGTCGCTCCCCACTGAATTCGACTGAGGCTCGAATGCGCGTAGCGGCGCTTTACGACATTCACGGGAACCTTCCGGCGCTCCGCGCCGTGTTGGCCGATGTCGCGCGTGAGGGCGTCGGCATGGTCGTGGTCGGGGGTGATGTTGCCGCCGGTCCGCTGCCCGCGGAGACCGTCACGCAGCTGATGGCACTCGGCGACGGCGCGCGCTTTGTCAGCAGCAACGCTGATCGCGAGGTCGTCGCGGCATACGATCAGGGACGGCGCGATCTCGACGCAGAGCAAGACCCGTCGATGCGTGCGGCCTCGTATTCGGCCGGACAGATCTCGGAGCCCCAGCCCCGCTTTCTCGCTGGCTTTGCGCCGGACGTGGTTCTGGACATCGACGGCCTTGGCACGACGCTCTTCTGCCATGGCTCGCCGCGTAGCGACGCCGAGATGATCACGACCGCCACACCGGAACCGCGTCTCCGAGACATGCTGGACGGCGTCAGCGAGCCCGTCGTGGTTTGTGGTCACACCCACCGGCAATTCGATCGCCGCGTCAACGGCTGGAGGGTGATCAACGCCGGCAGCGTCGGAATGCCCTACGAGGGAACGGTCGGCGCATACTGGGCGCTCCTGGGTCCGACCGTCGAGTTGCACCGCACCGAGTACGACCTCGACGAGGGCCTGAAGGAGCTGCGCGCCGGGGGCCTCCCGGATGTCGACGAGATGCTCCGCGAGAGCCTGCTCGAGCCGATGAACGCCGACGAGGTCGCCGACCTCTTCGAAGGCCAAGCCACGGGCGGCAACTGACTGCCCCCCAGCTGACCCAACGCATCAAGCCGCTATTTGCCCCGCCCGGCACTCATCGCCGGCGGACGAGGTAACCACGCGGGGCAGATCGCTCGGGCTCAGAAGGCACTAAACGCGTGCAACTCCCAGATCGAGACCTTTGGCGGCGCAAGTCCCTCCGGCATCGTCTCCCGGAGCGCCACTGCACGGCGCCCGTCGCGAAAGCTCTCCCATGCAGCCAATGACTGAAACACATTGAGAACGAAGTAGCCCCCGCTCTCGCTCGCCGCAGCCATATGAGCCAGCAGGCCGTCGGGCGGATTCTCCGACAGTCCTCCCATCGCGGCATTCGTGGCGTCGTAGGTTTCGATCCCGGTGCCCTCGACCTCTACGAGCACTGCAACTGACATCAGATCTCCTCTCTCTGGGTCAAGCGATCGCCGGCGTCAAGCGATCGCCGGCGCCTCCGGCAGCCGTGCGAGCGCGGCGTTCATCTCCTGCTCAGAGAACTCGATGTCCTCGAGCTCGCCGGCGAGGTAGGCGTCGTACGCGGACAGGTCGAAGTTGCCGTGCCCGCAGAGACCGAACAGGATCACTCGCGCCTCGCCCGCTTCGCGCGCCGCCTCGGCCTCGTCGATCATCGCCCGGATCGCGTGCGCCGGCTCGGGTGCGGGGATGATCCCCTCGCTGCGCGCAAAGCGCACCGCCGCCTCGAACGTCTCGTTCTGGCGGTAAGCCCGCGCCTCGACGACCCCCGCGCGCACGAGCCCGCAGAGCATCGGCGAGTCGCCGTGGTAGCGCAGTCCTCCCGCGTGCACCGGCGCCGGCACGAAGTCATGACCGAGCGTGTACATCGCCATTAGCGGCGTCAGGCCGACGGTGTCGCCGAAGTCGTAGCGGTAGACCCCGCGCGTGAGCGTCGGGCAGGCAGCCGGCTCGACGGCGAGGAAGCGCGTCTTGGCCTCGCCACGCAGGACGCGACGCACGAACGGAAAGGTCAACCCGGCGAAGTTCGAGCCGCCACCGACACAACCGATGATCACATCAGGCTCCTCGCCCGCCATCGCCATTTGCGCCATCGCCTCCTGGCCGATCACCGTCTGGTGCAGGCAGACGTGGTTGAGCACCGAGCCGAGCGAGTAGTTGGTGTCATCACGCGAAGCGGCGACCTCGACCGCCTCGGAGATCGCGATCCCAAGCGATCCGGTCGGGTGCTGCTGCTGGCTGCGCCCGGATTCCGTCAGCGTGCTCGGCGAGCGGTGGACGGTCGCGCCCCAGGTCTCCATCATCGAGCGGCGGTAGGGCTTCTGGTCATAGCTCGAGCCGACCATGAACACCTCACACTCCAACCCGAAGAGCGAGCACGCGAACGCGAGCGCCGAGCCCCACTGCCCCGCGCCAGTCTCCGTGGCGAGGCGCTTGACGCCGGCCTGCGCGTTTTCATAGGCCTGCGCGACGGCGGTGTTCGGCTTGTGCGAGCCGGCCGGCGAGACACCCTCGTACTTGAAGTAGATATGCGCCGGCGTGTCGAGCTCACGCTCCAGGCGACGCGCGCGAAACAGCGGCGTCGGGCGCCACAGCTTGTAGGCCTCGCGGACCTCCTCCGGAATCTCGACCTGCGGCTCACCCGAGACCTCTTGGAGGATCAACCCCATCGGAAAGATCGGCGTCAGGTCATCCGGCCCGGCGGGCGCGAGCGTCCCCGGGTTCAGGGGCGGCAGCAGCTCGCCCGGCAGGTCCGGCAGGAGGTTGATCCAATGCGTCGGGATCTCCCGCTCAGACAGCAGATACTTGACCGTCTCCTCACTCATGGCTCCTCCTCAGGCCGTATCTGGAACGCAGCCTAGACCCTCGGCGTCCCCGCGGCGAGCATCGGTGGGATTTTGCGGCGGTCTGTGTGGGTCGCTGGCGGGCTCTTCACGGCGAAGCCGATCAGGCACGCTCGCTGTCGAGGCTCGCCATCCCCAAAGCCGGGTAGCGATCCCCCAGCACCGCAGTGGCCGGGACGGCACGCTCGAGCTCCGCGATGTCATCGGCGCTCAGCTTCACCTCGAGACTTCCGAGCGCCTCGAGGAGCCGCGCCGGCGTACTCGAGCCGACGAGCGCGACGATGTCCTCCCCCTTCGCGAGCACCCAGGCGATCGCGACCTGCGCGACGCTCGCCCCCTTCGCATCGGCGATCACGCGCAGCGCGTCGACCAGCGTCAGGTTGTGCGCGAGGTTGGCCGGATCAAAGCGCGGAGCGTGCGTGCGAAAATCGCCCGGCGCGAGCTCGCGGTCGGCGGCGAAGTGGCCGCTGATCAAGCCGCGGCTCAGAACGCCATAGGCGGTGATGGCGATCCCGAGCTCGCGACACGCCGGCAGGATCGCCGCCTCGATCCCGCGCGAGATCAGCGAGTACTCGATCTGCAGATCGCAGATCGGATGGACGGCCGCCGCCCTGCGGATCGTCTCGGCCCCGACCTCCGAGAGCCCGACCTGGCGCACGTAGCCGGCCTGGACCAGCTCCGCGATTGCGCCGACGGTCTCCTCGATCGGCACCTGCGGATCAAGCCGCGACGGACGATAGATGTCGACATGCTCGACACCGAGCCGCACGAGCGAGTAGGCCAGCGCTGTCTTGAGCCCCGCGGGACTCGCGTCAAAGCCGATGAACGCACCGTCGGGACCGCGCCGCCCCCCGAACTTGACACTCAGCAGGTAGTCCTCACGGGGCCGCCCGCGGAGCGCTTCGGCGATCAGCAGCTCGTTGTGGCCCATGCCATAGAAGTCGCCGGTATCGAGCAGCCTGACGCCGGCCTCGAGGGCGTCGTGAATTGTGGCGATCGCCTCGCCACGGTCGGCGGGCCCGTAGGCGCCCGACATCCCCATGCAGCCGAGGCCCAGCGCCGCGACCTCGGGACCGCCCGTCCCGAGCCGACGCAGGTTCACGAGCCCGGCCCCATCGAGCGAAATATACGCGGGCGCTTCCGCCTTCGATCGTTTCGCTCGCAGGAATCAGGCGGGCCCGCTGAAGAGCTGCTGACGCCGGCGACGTTCAATCGGCGAGCCGGAAACTGTTGAGGATGGTGGTGGCGAGCGCGTGCTGACTCGGCGGCAACCAGAGCTCGACGCTCACGTAGCCATCGATGCGCCCTCTGTGTCGCGTGACGATCGAGATGCCGTTAGCGACCCATGGATCGTCGTCAGTGAAGTTCTGGAACGCATCCTCCGATGCCCCCAGGTGCACCACACGCGTTGCGCCCGGCGGCACACCGGCCGCCGGGTTCGGCTTGTCGCCCGTCTCTGCGCACCCGACGCAGCCGCTGAGCACGACCAGCATCTTTCGCAGCGCGTTGACCGGATCGAACCAGAGATGCGTCGCGTGGTCTGAGGGGTAGCTCGCGTTAGCGAAGCGCCACGTGCTCGGGAGCTCGACGCTGTAGCCGCCACCAGGCGGCGAGACGCGCTTGAGTGTCGAGGTCGAAGCCCAAGCTCCTGCCGCGAAACCAACGGCGCACACGAGAACGACAACCACAATGCACCTGCGCGCAAGACGCGACTCCACGTTGCGAACCGTACTCCCGAGCCCGAGATCCAGTGCGCGCGCGATCCGGCGTAGGCTTCGAACCGTGCTACTCGCGCATAGCGGACGCGTGCCGGCTCGGGGCGTGGCGCTGCTGTCTCGCCGACGGGTTGCGCTCAGGGCGCGTCTTGTATCCGTTGTCGTTACGCGGGTCAAGACGTGAGCGAACGGACGGTTGGTCGGGTGGGCCTTGTCGGCTATGGCCTTGGCGGGTCCGTCTTCCATGCGCCGTTCATCGCCGCCGAGCCGCGTCTCGATCTCGCCTTCGTGGTGACCGCGAACCCCGAACGCGAACGGCAGGCGCTCGCCCGCTATCCCGACGTCGCGGTCCTAGCGAGCTTCGAAGAGCTGTTGGGCCAGATCGACGACCTTGACCTCGTGGTCGTGTCGACGCCTAACGCAACCCACGTCAGCTTCGCCGAGGCTGTGCTGCGGCACTCCCGGCCAGTCCTGGTCGACAAGCCGGTCGCACCAAGCGCTGAGGAGGTGGCACGCCTCGCCGCGCTCGCTGCAGCGGCCAACACCGTCGTGGTGCCTTTCCACAACCGGCGCTGGGATGGCGACTTTCGCACTGTCGTGTCACTGCTCGGCGCTGGTGAGCTCGGCACGCTCCACGCGTTCGAGTCGCGGTTCGAACGCTGGCAGCCTCAGGTATCCACCGATCCCGACCGCGCCTGGAAGCGCGACAGCTCACCGAGCGCCGCGGCGGGCATCGTCCACGATCTCGGGACCCATCTCGTGGACCAGGCGGTCGTACTGTTCGGGAGGCCCGACGCGGTCTACGCGGAGGTTGCAAGCCGGCGTCCTGGCGCCGAGGTCAACGACGACGCATTCATCGCTCTGCGCTACGCGAACGGGCCAAGTGTGCACCTCTGGGCGAGCGCGGTTGCGGCAGACCAGGGGCCTCGGTTTCGGCTGCTGGGAAGTGCCGGCGCCTACACGAAGTCAGGAATGGACGTTCAGGAAGCGGCGCTGATCGCACAGGGCCTGCCAACCGACCCGGGCTGGGGCGAGGAGCCGATGGAGTCATGGGGACGTGTCAGCACCGGCCCCGAGTCGCGCGCCCTACCGACCTACGCCGGGGACTACGGGCTCTTCTACGCCGGTATCGCGGCCTTGCTGCTCGACGGTGCACCTCCTCCCGTCGATATCGCCGACGCCCTGCTCACAGCGGAGATCATCGACGCCGCCCTGCGCTCAGCGCACACGGGTGCTGTTATCGCCTTCGGCTGATTTGGCCGTTTTGCGCGATGAGCGCTCGCGTTGCTCATGGTCCTCGGCGAACGGAGGAGCCACCGCGCGTGTTCGGCGAGCTCTGTCTCCAGCTCGCCGCGATGGCGGGCGCGGCACGGGGCGAGATGTCTGCCCCTGGCGGACGAAGCGCCGCTCGGTTCGACCCTTCGCCGGGTGGCATGATGCTCGCGGCGAGACGTTCTCGGCGAGGTTGCCGGCGAGCCACCGACTACCGACGGAGGCAGGTACCGATGATCACCGATCACGAAGCGGAGCAGGTCATACGCGCGAACGAGGACGGACGGGTTCCGATCGTCTTTGTGCATGGGCTTTGGCTGCTACCTAGCAGCTGGGATCGTTGGGCGACCGTCTTCGCGGAGGCGGGCTACGCACCGCTGACCCCGGGCTGGCCGGATGATCCCCAGACCGTTGAGGAAGCGAACGCCAGTCCGGACGCCTTTGCTAACAAGACGGTGGGGGACGTCGCCGACCATTTCGCTGAGCTGATCGCTGGGCTTTCGAAGAAGCCGGCCATCGTCGGCCACTCCTTCGGCGGGCTTCTCGCGCAGATTCTCGCAGGCCGCGGACTCGCGGCGGCCTCGGTCGCGATCGATCCCGCCCCTTTCCGGGGTGTGCTTCCGCTGCCGATCTCTTCGCTGAAGTCGGCGCGGCCGGTACTCGGCAACCCCGCGAACCGCAACCGCGCGGTCCCCCTTACCTACGAACAGTTCCGCTTCGCATTCGCCAATGCCGTCAGCGAGGACGAGGCGAAGGAGCTGTATTCGACGTTCGCGGTTCCCGCCTCGGGCATCCCGCTCTTCCAGGCCGCAACGGCGAATCTCAACCCCTGGACCGAGGTGAAGGTCAACAGCAAGAATCCAGACCGTGGACCGCTGCTGATCATCTCTGGCGAGAAGGACCACACGGTACCGTGGGCGATCGCTAACGCCTCGTTTAAGAGGCAGAAACGAAATAGCGGCGTGACCGAGATCGTCGAAATCCCCAACCGTGGCCACGCACTCACGATCGACAGCGGTTGGCGAGAAGTCGCCGACACAGCGCTAGCGTTCGTCAAACGCTTCACATAAAGGGCCAACTGGTCGTGTCGCGCTTCGTGCACGACGCGGTCGCGTTCTCACGCGACGCGTTAGCGGCGCATCAGCCCGCGCCGGCCACTAACGGACCGAAGGCGGCCCGCTCGGATGGACACGACGTGTCGCCTGCCTGAAAAGGTCAATGATGAGTTCGCGCAGCATGCCGCGCGGTCGCTTGAGCTTTGGCGGGTTTGGGAAGGCCGGAGCGCTGAAGTCGAGGAGATCCCAGACTGGTGCGGCATTGGCGTCGCGGTAGGTGAGCGCCGGCAAGTTCCATTTGGCCTCGATCGTCGCGAGCACGGATGTGTGGTCGTAGACCGTGTCGCTCACGGCGTGAGGGCGCGCATACGGCGAGACGACGATCGCCGGCACGCGGGGGCCGTAGATGTCGTAGCCACCCGGCGCGTCTCCCGGCTCGAGGTTAGGCGGGATCGCGTCTGGTGCGATTGCCGCCGGTGGCGAGACGTGGTCGTAGTAGCCGCCGTGCTCGTCATAGGTGTAGATCAGTAGCGTGCGTGGCCAGCCTGGTGAGCGCAGCACGGCCTTGACGACGCGGTAGGCCCAGCGTTCGCCGAACGCGACGTCCTGGGGCGCTTCCTCGCTGCCACCGAGCTGCTCGACGTTGGCGCCCACTAGCTGCATGTGCGGGAGTTTCGCGATTTCGCGTCCGACGTCAGTGATGATGCCGAGCTCGGGATCGACGAAGCTCACACTTGGCAGAGTTCCTGCTTCGCAGTCGTCGAAGAACTCCTGCAACGGTCGGATCCTGTCCAAGTGTCGCTCGATGATCGTGGGGATCATGGCCGTGGCTGGCATGTCGGTGAAGTAGTTGCGCCAGGACACGCCGTGGTCGGTCATGTTGTCGAAGACCGTGCCGTTCGGCGGCGGCGGATCCTGCAGGCTCACGCCGTTCGTGGCGATGTCGCCGTAGGCGGTACCGGCCATCAGGAACCTGCGGTTGGGGTAGGTCTGGCACGGTGCCGAGCAGAACCAGCGGTTCGCTAGCGCGAACGTGTTGGCCAGCGAGTAGGCGAACGGGAGGACCCGCGGGGTGTAGTAGCCCATCGGCTGCTGCGACGATGCGCTGCGAACGAAGCCCTGCATGGTCCCGCCGTCGATTTGCGTGCGCGTCGCGTTCCATGACTGGTCGACGTGCGCCCCCTGTTGTGTGGTCGTGAGCGGGAACGCATAGACACGATCGGCGTCTGCGGCCGCACCGTCGGGTGCGGGGTTGCTGTTGGTCGCTTTGCCGTCGACGAACGTCAGTCCGTCTGCCCGCGGTTGGCCGTACGCAGGGAGCGCGCCGAGCACATTGTCAAAGGAGTGGTTCTCCATCATGACCACGACGATGTGGTCAAATGGCAGGGACGGGTCCGACGTCCCAGCGTCGCGGCTGGGATCGGGCAGGCTACCGGGAATGCGCTGCGAGGTGCCGCTCATCGTCACGCAGTCCCGGTATAGCTTGCATTCTCGCAGGCCGAGCCACGATCTTGGGCAGCGGCGAGAGCAGCCGTTTCGGCCAGGTCATACGGTGGGTGTTGCGCCAGCCCGGGGGCGCCACGGCGCCCCCGGTTGCGACTGTCGGACGGTGGGCCTCTGCTAGCTGGTGGGGAAGGGCTCTGGTTGGCGTACGCCGGCGATGTAGCTGCTCTCGGGTTCGAGCAGCTGCCGGAGTTGGATGCGCAGCTCAGGTGTGTCTTGGTGGCCGTGTACGGTCGTGGCGTGTTGTGCGGCGGTGGCGAGGACTTCGTCTTCTTCGCCGATGATCGTGAGTGAGCAGTTGCTGTCGCTTTCGAAACGCCGGCAGTCGGCAATCTTGCGGGTCATGATGTCTTTACCCCTTCGCTCGGTTTATTGCTCAGGTCTGCTTGGCGTAGTTGCTGGCGCCATACCAATCGACGACGACGACCGGCTCCTCACCGACCACCCAGGCGTCGTGGCCGCTGGGGAGCGAGGTGATATCGCCGGGGCCGGCAACGAACTCGGTGCCGTCATCCATGCGGATGGCGAGCCGTCCGCTGACGTGGTATTGGAAGTGCGGTGCCTGGCAGCTGTCGGTCTGGGCGATCGGCTTGACGTCGTTGGACCAGCGCCATCCGGGCTCCAGGACCAACCGGCCGATGTCGGACCCGGCGACTTGAAGAATCTCCGCGCGGCCGTTGGGAAACTCGCGTGTCTCGTCTGGCGAGGCGAAGGTCTTGTGCTCGGTCAACTCCATTACCACCCCTTTCGAACAATCGAACGACCCAGTCTTACCTTCTAGTAGATAGGATGTCAAGATGCCTTCGCGTCGAAATTGCGGCTAGTCGATGACCGTGAATCAGATCGACGTCGGCACCGCGGATCGAATCCTCGACGCCGCGGAGGCGCTGGCCCAGACTCGCGGCTTCAACGGCTTCAGCTACGCGCATATCGCCGAGCAGCTGGGCATCACGAAGGCGAGCCTTCACTACCACTTTGCCAGCAAGGGCCAGCTTGGCGAAGCGCTGATCACGCGCTACGCAGAGCGCTTCGCAGGTGCCCTGGAGAACATCGACGAAGTCGAGGAGGATGCTCGCGACAAGCTCGCCGCCTACGCCGCGCTCTACTCGGGTGTTCTCGACGACGGCCGGATGTGCCTGTGCGGCATGCTCGCCGCGGAGTACGAGACGCTCCCCAAGCCGATGGCGAACGCGATCGTTGGCTTCTTCGACGCCAACCACGCCTGGCTCACGCAGGTGCTCGCGCAGGGCCGGGCAGACGGGACGCTCGAGTTCCACGGAGATCCGGGCGAGGGCGCCCAGGTCGTTCTTGGCGGCCTCGAGGGAGCGCTGCTCGTCGCGCGGCCCTACGGCGACCCCGCACGCTTCCACACCGCCGCGAGGCGGCTGCTCGCAGCTTTCGCGCGAGCCACGTGAGGCACGACAAGCCGCAGCGCGGGCGCGTCGGACGTGCTTGCCGACGCGCCCGCCTCATGCGCTACAGCGGCGCAGCGGGTTAGATCAACTGATCGGGACCGCGAAGTCGCACTCGGGGGCGCTGGTCTCGGTCACCGGCGCGCTCGCGATGTAGGTGATCCTGGCGCCCAGCTCGATCGGCTTGACAGCGTGTTCCATGGCCCATACGCGGAGCGATTCGGAGACGAGCTTCCACTGGGCCGGGCTGGTCTCTCCGCCGGGACCGAGGTGGACGAACGCTTCGCGGTGCGCCGGCTCGCTGCGTAGGCGCAGTTCGGGAAGCGCCGCCGCGAGTGTCGTCGCCTGGTCATTCGGAACGGGCCGGCACCACTCGACCGGACCGTCGCTGTCATCGCTCACCTCACCCCAGTAGATACAGAACGTGGCCCCGGCTAGGCCCTCCATCCGGGGCAGTTGGCGCTCGCGTAGCAGCGCCACGAACTCTTTGCCGAACGCCCACGCTTCGCCCTCGCCTTTGACGTTGCGCTTGCGGCACAGCAGGGTCCGGCTCGGGATATCTCTAGTCTTGACTTCGTACATCACAGACCTCTTTCCGTTGAGGAGGTCAACGAGGTAGCCGGCAAGCTCACACCGGGCCGTGTGCTGAGCCTCGGCAGCCGCCCAGTACTCGCGAATGCGCGCGGCAGCTTCGTTCGGATCGAGGTCAACAATCGCTTTTACCTCGGCCAGCGGCACGCTCAGCTGACGCAACGCGGCCACGAGACGCGCCCGCTCGAGCTGAGCGGCCGCGTAGAAGCGGTAGCCCGAATCGGGATCCACACGCGCCGGCGCGAGCAGGCCGAGCTTGTCGTAGAGACGAAGCGCCTTTGGCGACAGGCGCGACTGCCTCGCGAACTCCCCGATGCTCATCAGATCCACCTGCGCACTCCCCTCGTTGGCGGGACAGTGCCACAAGTGTGCGGCCTACCCCAACGTCAAGGTCAAGCCCCGGGAACTTTCGTGAGAGGAGCGGCGTCCCCGCTCGCAGGCGCCCACGGTTCAAGGCGAGCGCGGATTCGGCCGACACCGCATTTGTTAGTTGGATTCCGGCCACCGCGCCGAGCCCTGGACGCCAATGCGGGGGACTTGAGGCCGGTGCAGCGGTAGGCAAGGCGATGACCTCAGTCCAATCCGTCCGCAGCACGAAGCGGAGGTTGAACATGAGTTCGTCTTGGAATCCCCCTTGGAATCCCCGATCTGCACCGAACGCGAACACGGATAGCGGGCTAGCAGCCGGCGAGTCGCCTCAGGAGACCTTCTACCGGGGCGCCCTCGCGGGCCACACTGCGCTGATCGTCGAAGACGACTCAGGCAGCGCATTGGCCCTGACCGTGTTGCTTGAGCGCGGAACGCTGAACGTCGTTGCGGCAACGAACGGCATTGCTGCGCTCAGCACGCTCGAGCAGCGAAGCGACGTCGGGATCGTGCTGATGGACATCATGATGCCGGTCATGGATGGCTATCAGACGATGGCCGCGATTCGCCGGCAACCGCGCTTCGTGGACCTTCCAATCATCGCGGTCACGGGCAAGGACGACGGTGAGCACGCACGCTGTCTCGCTGCCGGAGCATCCGACTACGTCCGCAAGCCGATCGACAGCGCCCAGCTACTGACGGCGATCGGCACGTGGCTGACGCCCCGGGAGACGAGCACGACAGAGGGCCTGCGACTCTAACCCTGGTTCCGGTGCGAGCGTGGCGCGCTGCTGCGCCACCGTTTCAATCGAGGACTTCGTCGAGCGTGTGTTCGCTGAGGACCGACTCCGGGCGCTGGGCCACGATGTCCGACCCCGGCCGCGCGTCCGCGTCGCGCCGCTTGATCAGCAGCCACTGCGGCTTGTCTGCGGCTCGCGTGCGCTGCAGCGCGAAGCCGCCGTGGAGTTTCTGGCCGTGCAGGACGAAGACGGCGTGGCCGCGGGTGAGGGCTTCGGGCCAGGGGACGCGGCCGCCCTGCTCGTAGGTGCCGCGGTCCCAGACGATCACGCGGCCCTGTTCCTCGAATGTGTTGTGGGCGATCGAGTGGTCGCCGACCTCCACGGCCAGGCGCTTGACCGCGGGGTCGAGCGAGGGCCCTTTGGGTAGTGCCCAGGAGCGCATGACACCGGCCACTTCGAGGCGGAGGTCGAAGTGGTGGGTCGTTGCGGCGTGCTCCTGGACGACAAACACGCCCGCCGGGATGCCGCGGATCGCGAACTGCTCGTGGCCCTCGACGGGGGTCTGTTCGGTCTCGACGTCCGTAACGTGCGCGCTCGGTGGTCCGCGCCGCAGGTATGCGAGAAGCTCCTCGACGGCTGCCGGCGGGCCCTCGATATGGGCGACGACGGTGCTGTCGGGGCCGTTGGCGACCCAGCCGAGCAGGCCCAGTTCCTGCGCGCGGCGGCGGGTCGCGTAGCGGAAGCCGACCCCCTGGACTTTGCCGTGGATCGTCGCGCGGAGGGCGGTTAGGTCGTCGGTCATGCGGATCTTCGTGAAGAGCTGCGGTCGCGGACTACGCCGACCGCGCCAAATCCGCGATGGCGTTGCGCGCGAAGGTGGCGAGCGCTCTGTCGAGGTCGGTGAGGGCCTGCTCGAGGGATGAGTCGGGGACGGGGGGCCCGGGGTCGGGGTGGTCGGCGCTCGGCGGCTCTGCGGGGCGTCCGCCGAGGGCTCGACGGGTTCTGCCGAGCGCCTTGAGGATCGTGGTGGCGCGCTCGGTGACCGCCGCGTCGCTGAGCGCGTCCGGATTGGCGGCGGTCGAGGTGACGATTGCGCTGACCGCGGCGTTCGCGTCTCGTGCGGCGTCGAGGGCGTCAGCGACGTGGGGGCCGGGACGGCGGATGGCGCTGAGGAAACGGTGGGCCTCGAGTGGCTTTGCGATCTCGTCGAGCTGGGTGACGGTGTGCGCGAAGCGGCGGGCGCGGGCCTCGAGTTCGGCCGGCGCTGTCGTGATCGCGGTGAGCACGTCGGTGAGGGCGGCGAGGGCGTCTGCGGTGCGGCGGCGCAGCACGTCGGTCGTGCGGACCGGGAGGATCAGCCAGGAGGCGGCGATGCCGATCGCGGCGCCGATGACGATCCCCTCGAGACGGTGTGGGAGGAGGGTGGCGCCGGTCTCGCCGAAGTAGCCGTAGAGCAGGGCGAGCACGCTCGTGATGCCGGCGGCCCAGAAGGCGTAGTTGAAGGGACGCAGCCAAGTGGCGAGGCCGAGGACGATAAAGATCACGATCACCGAGGCGACGTCGCCGGGCGCGAAGGTGCCGGCGATCAGGGTGGCGGCGATCGTGCCGGTGGTGGCGGCGCCACCGATCCGCAGCGCGCTCCTGTAGACGACGTCGCCGCGGCCGCGGTTACCCGAGCAGACGATGAAGGCGGTCATCACGAGCCAGGACCAGTGCACGCCGAAGAGCGCGCGGCCGGCTGCGAAGGCGGCGGCGAGGGCGACCGCCATCTGGATCGCCATGCGGGTGCTGGCAGGGAGGCGGCGGCGGGCTGGCTGGCGTTGGGCACGCGACGCGGTTTGGGGCCGCGCGGGCGTGGTCGGCGTGGTCGGCGTGGTCGGGCGAGTGACGAATCCGGTCTGCTGGGCCGTGACGCGGATGACGGCGACCCAGAAGTAGGCAATGACACCGATCGCGGCGGCCCAGAGGACGTCTGGGTGGCCGACGCCCGGGACGGCGGGTGTGATCAGCATCGCGACGAAAGGCAGGGTGATGAGCGTGCCGGCCTTGGCCAGGTGGGAGCCGAAGCGGCGCAGCCAGATCGCGCCGGAGACGGCCGCGACATAGAGCGCGTCGCCGATCGTCGCGTGCTGCGCCAGAAGCGTGCCGACGTCGCTCGCGGCGACCGCAACCAGCGGCAGCAGGAGGATCGCGACGAGGCGCTCGCCCGGCTCGCTGGCGCGGTCGGTGCGGCTCAGCGAGAGCGCGAGCACGACGGCGAGGACGACGAGGTTGAGGGTCAGGTGCTCGGCGTGCTTGAGCGCGAGCGCACAGGCGTAGCTCAGCAGCGTCGCGACCATCGCGATGACCGCGAGGCGCAGGTTGCGCAGACCGGGGTCGAGGCGGGCGAGCGCGCTTGGCATGGCGGGACTATTGCAGCGCGCGCGAGGCGAGGGGCGGCGCGGGGCGAGGGGCGGGGCGAGCGGCGGCGCGAGCGTTCTCAGTCGAGCGAGCCGGCGGGGACAACCCAAGCGCAGGGCTGGCCCGTCACCGCGGCGATGCGGTCAAAATCCGCGTCGGGCCTGGTCCGGGCCGCTGGCTTCGGGCGACCTACGTGGTCTTCTCGACCGCCGCGAGCCAGGGGAGCAACGCTCGGAGCTGGGCTGTGCTGCTGCGCTCGCTGGCGACGGCGCGGGCGGGTTCGACGAGGCTCGGCTGCAGGCGGCGGGCGGCGTCGAGATGGTCGCCGGTCCAGATCATGCGCGCGGCGGTGGCGCTGGCGTGCCCGTCCTCGCGACGGAGGTCTTGGCTCACCGCCTCGATCAGACGGCCGTCGGCGAGCTCGTCGGCGTGGAGCGGCTCGGGGACTGTGGCGATGCCGGCGAGGCCCGCCGCGAAGCCCGTGTACCAGTCGAGCATCAGCGCGGCTGAGGCGAGCAGCTGCTCGCGCGTGGCGGCGCGGTCGCCGTCCGAGGCGCTGTCGCGCTGCCAGAGGTCGAGCACGGCGTCGCCGGCGAGGCGAAGACCAGTCACGCCGGTGACAAGGCTCGTCACCTCCGCGAGCGGCACGAGCTTGGCGCCGCGCTCGGCGAGGTAGCCGCGGAAGGTGTCATCGAGCCGGCGGGAGGCAGCTGCCGAACGCGTCGCCTCGGCCGTCGGTGGCGGCAGGGTTGGCGAGCCGCGGTCGCAGCGGCCCATCCCGTACTCGACCGCGCGGGCGAGGTAGCGGGCGCTGTCGGTGTAGGCCCCGGCGAGAGCGGTGCCGAGAGCAGCGCCGGCGCCGCGGGGCCAGAGCAGCAAGCCGACGACGAGGCTGACGCCACCGCCGAGCGCGATGTCCTCGACGCGGACGAGGCCGACCTGCCAGCCGGCGGGGGCGATGATGTTGTAGAGGATCAAGAGCGTCAGCGTGAAGGCGGCTTGGCCGGCGGCGAAGGAGATAGCTGCCGGGGCGAGACCGGCCATCAGGACCGCGAGCGGCAGCAGAAGCCAGAGCAAGACCGTGTTGGTGCCGATCAGCGCGACGAGACCGCCGCCGACGGCGAAGCCGATCGCAGTTCCGAGCAATCCGCGCAGCACGTTCTGGCCGGTGCTGAGAGCGTTCGAGCGCAGCACCGACAGAGCGCCGAGGATGACCCAGAAGGAGTGCTGCACGCCGGTGAGCTGGGCGACGAGGACCGCGAGGCCGAGGCCGGCGGCGCCGCGGAGGCTGTTGTGGAGCCAAACGGAGTGGCGCTCGACGTGGGCGGCGGCGCGCTCGTGCGCGGCCGACAGCGCGGTGGTGGACGATCCTTCGGGTGTTCGTCCGATGAGTTTGGCCGGCCAGCTGCGGCGTTCGGCGGCGGCCGCCACGTCGACGTTGGCGGCGATCTGGGTGACGACGAAGCCCAGCTCGAGCGCCCTGAAGCTCGGGTCGAGCGAGGTGATGAACTCGTGGATCCGGGCGTCCAGCGCGCGTCCGTTCGAGCGCCGTGGCGCCTTGTCGCCCGGCAGGTCGAGGGCGTCGCCGCCCTCGAGTGCGCCAACCGAGGCCGCGAGCGCGGCGAGGGCGGCGTTCAACTCGGTGGAGGGTGCGCGCGGAGTCTCGAGGAGGCCCGCGGCGGCGTCGAGCACGGACGCGGCGGCGGCCCTCGCCTCGCAGACCGGACGCGGCGCAGGCTTGCCGTCGCGACGTGGTGCGGACGCGAGCACGATCTCATCGAGCCAGGTCAGCTCGTCGACCAGGCGCACGACCATGCGCGCCGCTGTGGTCAGCCCGGTCGGGCGATAGGGGGTGGCGAAGAAGGCTCGGCGGAGCTCGGCTACCGCCGAGCTCGCCTCGGCCACCGCGGCTTCGTGCTGCTCTTTGCTCGGCGCCTCCGGGCCGCCAAGCACGAGGGCGGCGTCGGCGCGCAGCCTCGCCGCGAGCGCCCGGCACGCCGCGATCGCCTGGACACGCAGCGGGTCGCGCGCCGGCGCCGGCCATAAGAGCCCGATGGCGAGCAGCGCGGCGGCGGAGGCGAGGCCCCAGCCGGCGAGGCGGTCGGGAATCGCCGACGCCGTGGCGGCGCGCGAGACGGGCAGGATGAACGCCAGCAGCAGCGATGTCGTGGCGCCGGCAAGGACGGAGCTGACGACGCCCGAGAACAGCACAGCGAAGCCGACGAGCGCCGTCGCGATGACGGCGAGGGCCAGCGAGTGCGAAGCGAGCGTCGCGACAGCGACGAAAACGCCCTCGACGACGGCCAGCAGAGCCTGTGCTCGCAGGCGGTCGCGCATCGGACCGCCGAAGTCGACCAGCAGCAGCATCGCGAAGGCGCCAAAGGCCGCGAAGGTCGCAACGGTCGGGTTGCCGATGACCTTGTCGCCGAGGGCGAACATCCCGGGCATGACGATCGCCGCGCGCCCGGCGCGGCGGAGCGCCATCAGGCCGGGATCACGGGCGCGGAGCCACGCCAGAGGATGCAGAGACACTCGCTCGTGTTCGGCCATCAGGCAAAGAGTAGGAAGTTGCGAGGGTCGGGTCAGGGCCGGGCGATCGGCAGCTGGCGATCGCTCGGTCGTGGGCGAGCGCGTGGTCGTGAAGAGCGACGGTCGCGAATCACGCAGACCGCCCCCAGAATCCGCGTGTTAGAGTAGTGGCGCGTCGCCGATCCAGTACCGCGGACCGGGACCGAAGCGGGCGGCGCGGTCGTCGGGGTTGGTGAACTTGCAGCGCTCGAGCGAGAGGCAGCCGCAGCCGATGCATTCGGTCAGCCCCGCTCGCAGGCGCTCGAGCTCGGCGATGTTCTCGTCGATCCGGGCTGTCCACTTGGTCGACAGGTGCGACCAGTCGCGGCGCGTGGGGGCGCGATCGGCGGGCAGCTTGGCGAGCTCGGTGCCGATCTCATCGAGCGTCAGGCCGACGTGCTGGGCAAAGACGATGAAGGCGATGCGGCGCAGTACCGCACGCGCGTAGCGACGGTGTCCCGAGCCGGCTCGCTGCGAGGCGATCAGGCCGCGTTGCTCATAGAAGCGCAGTGCGGAGGTGGCGACACCGCTGCGGCGCGCGACCTCGCCGATCGTGAGCACGGACTCCACGGATGCAGAAAATCAGGTTCGGCGCTTGACTTCAAGTTAACTTGAGCTTGTAGGCTGGTGTTCTGGTTGGGTCGAGTGACGCTGAGGAGGCGCAGATGACGACGACGGCACGGTCAGCAAGCGAGCAGATCACAGAGACGGTCACCTCGTGGGACGGTGTAGAGGCGGGTTGGGGTACACGCGGCGAGTTTGCGTTCAAGGTCGGCCAGCGGGAGATCGGCCACCTGCATAGCGACCATGCGGCCCACTTCGTCTTCCCCAAGAGCGTCTGGGCCGAGCTGATGGCGGAGGGCCGGATCGTCCCCCACCCCGTCTTTCCTGACAGGGAAGGTCCGGCCGCGCGGAGGATCGCCGGCGAGCGCGACGTCCGCGACGTGATCGAGCTGATGCGATTGAACTACGACCGTCTGAGTGAGCGGGTCGGGGCGCAGCGATAAGCAGCCGCGCGGTGCGCCCGTTTTGCGGGCGCCCTGCTGGAGCGAGAGGATGTTCATGTGCGCGCCAGCACACACCCCTTGCTCACCGTGACGGCACGCCGCAAGCGGCTCGCGCTGCTCGCGGCAATCATGGGCTCGTTCGTGACGGGGTTGGATGCGACGGCCGTCAACGTCGCGCTGCCCGCGATCCGCGCCGACCTCGGCGGTGGGCTGGCGGGCCAGCAGTGGGTGTCCAACGCCTACCTGCTCTCGCTCGGCTCGTTGATCCTGATCGGCGGCTCGCTCGGCGACGTGTTCGGCGAGCGGCGCGTGTTCTCGCTCGGCGTCGGCGGCTTCGGCGTCGTCTCACTGCTTTGCGCGGTCGCCCCCAGCATCGGCGTGCTGGTTGCCTGCCGCGCGCTGCAGGGCGCTTTCGGGGCGCTGCTGACTCCGAGCGCGCTGGCCGTGATCGTGGCGGCATTCCCGCGCCAGGAGCGTGCAGCCGCGGTCGGTTCGTGGACGGCATGGGCCGGGATTGCGACTGTCGTTGGGCCGCTCGCCGGTGGCTATCTCGTTGATGCGGTCTCCTGGCGGCTGATCTTCGCCGTCAACGTTCCGTTCGTCCTTGTGACGCTGGTGCTGGTGTCGCTCGCCGTGCCCGCGCGGGCTCGCGGCGCTACGCACGCGCGCGTCGACTGGCTCGGCGCCGCGCTCACGTTTTTCGGCCTCGCCGGCCCGGTGTTGGCGCTGATCCGTGAGCCGGCCGTCGGCTGGAGCAGCCCCCAGGTGTGGGCGCCCGGGTTTGGCGGTTTGCTGCTGCTCGCCGCGTTCTTGGAGCACGAGCGGCGCACGCCGGCGCCAATGCTGCCGCCTGGCCTCTTCAGGCGGCGGAACTTCTCCGTCGGGAACGTGCAGACGTTTGCAATGTACGGCGGCCTCGGCGTCACGTTATTCCTGCTCGTGCTCTTCCTCCAGGAGGTCGCCGGCTACCGCGCGCTGCAGGCCGGTCTCGCGCTGATGCCCTCGACGATCGTGATGTTCCTCCTCTCCAAGCGCATGGGGCGGATCGCCGACCGCGTCGGGCCGCGGCTCTTCATGGGCCTCGGACCGCTAGTCGCGGCGGCCGGACTCGCGCTGATGCTCCGCTTGCACGCCCATCTCGACTACTTCACCGACCTCCTCCCTGCGCTGGTGCTGTTCTCGATCGGACTCGCCGCGACGGTCGCCCCACTCACCGCGACGGTGCTGTCTGACGCTGACGAATCGAATGCCGGCATCGCCTCCGGCGTCAACAACGCGATCGCGCGCATCGCCAGCCTGGTCGCGATCGCCGCAGTCGGAGCGGTCATCTCCGCCCAGTTCAGCGCAACGCTCAGCCGAAGCCTCGAGCACATCCGACTCTCGCCGCTGGCCGCTCGCGCGCTCGCCGAAGCCCGCAAGCAGACGCTCGCCCGCGTCGACCCCGCGCGCGCCGGCGTCCAGGTCGCGCGCGCGGTGCAGGCGGCTTCGGTGCACGCGTTCCACGTTGGAATCGGCATCGCCGTGGTGCTCGTCGCACTCGGTGGGCTGCTCGGCCTTGCGGGAATCCGAAACCCCCAGCGCCGCGTGCGCAGCGAGGACTGCTCGGGCGGAGCACTCGCCGGCCGGCCACTGGACAGCACGCAGGCCGCTGTCAATTCGCCGGCCGCCGCCGGAGCGGCCTGATCCGCCAGCCACCGTCGTGGCGGTGGCTGACTCAGCTCAGCGCTGCGTACGCCGCCGCCTGGATGTCACCGTGCACCGCCGGCGCCTGGTGGGTCTCGAACATGCGCTGCGTGAGCACGATCATCGTCAGCTCCTCGGCCGGATCGGTCAGCCAGGAGGAGCCGAAGCCGCCGTCCCAGCCGAAGGCGCCGCTGTCGAGGACCACCTGGCCAAAGGACCAGGAGCGCCCGACGAAGAAGTCGAAGCCAAGGCCGCCGTGCTCCTTCTGCGCCGCGGTCAGCTGATCGGTCTTCATCTCGCGTGCGGCGCGTGGCGATAGCACCGGAGCGCCATCGGCGAGCAGCATGCGCGAGAACGCGAGAAGGTCATCGACGGTCGAAACGAGGCCGGCGCCGCCGTCGCAGAACGCTGGCGGCCGGCTCCAGGCAGCGTCCGGCTCATCCCAGACAACGAGCCCGTCCGGCGTCGGCTGGTAGGCGGTGGCCAGGCGCTTGGTGTGCGGCGTCCAGAAGGCCGTGTCGCGCATCCCCAGCGGCTCGAAGATCCGCGTGCGCAGCACGTCGGCGAAGGGCTGGCCGGTGGCGCGCGCGAGCAACACGCCGAGCACCGCGGAGCCGGTGTTGTAGAGCCAGCGCTCGCCTGGCTGGGCCAGCAGCGGCAGCGTGCCGAAGCGGGCGATCCAGGTGTCCGGGTCGGGCTGCACGGCGGGGTTCGGCGGGCCGACGGTGGCGAGGCCGAGCTCCTCATCGGCCGCGACGACTGGCCACGGCGTGGCTGCCATGAACATCCGCATCAGCATGCCGAAGCCGAAGGTGAAGGTCAGCAGATCGCGCGTCGTGATCGCCCGGGTCGCGGGGACCGTGTCCGCGAGCGGGCCGTCCATCCGCCGCAGCACGCGACGATCGGCGAGCTCGGGAAGGAGTCGGTCGACTGGTTCGTCAAGCCCGAGGAGTCCCTCGGCGACGACGGCAAGCGTGGCCGCCGCGGTGATCGGCTTGGTCATCGACGAGATGCGAAAGATCGAGTCACGCGCGACCGGTTCCCCGTCGAGCGCGAGGTTCCCGAGCGCCTCGACATAAACCTGTTCGCCGCGCGCCACGAGGGCCACGAGTCCCGGAACGGCGGTTGCGCCGAGATGCCGCTCAGCGGCGGCGTGCAGCCGCGCGATCCCGGCGCTCGTCAGCCCATCAGACATCAGGACGCTCCACAGCAGCCTTACCTAGCACTTTTGCGGGCGCTCAGACCGGTGCGGTGGCCACAGCGCCGGGGGCGCGCCGCGCGACCTCGGCGCGTACCACGGGCGCGACCTCGTTACCGAAGAGCTCCATCGAGCGCAGGACATCACGGTGCTCGACCGCGCCGACGCTCATCTGGGCGATATAGCGCTGGTGGCCGAACAGGGCGTGCTCAGCAAGGATCTTCTCGGCGACCTGATCGGGTGTGCCGACGGCGAGCGCGCCCGCAGGGGAGCGCAGCGATTCGTACTCGCGCTGACCGGAAGGTGGCCAGCCGCGCTCGCGCCCGATGCGGTTCATCATCGCGAGATAGGACGGAGCAAAGGCGCTGTCGGCCTTCGCCGAGGTCTCGGCGAGGAAGGCGTGGGTGTTGATCGCGATCCTCGCGTCGGCTGGATCGTGGCCGGCGGCGGCGAAGGCCTCGCGATAGAGATCCACGAGCGGATCAAAGCGCGCGTAGGGACCGCCGATGATGGCGATCGCCAGCGGCAGCCCGAGCGTCCCGGCGCGCACCACCGAGTTCGGCGAGCCGCCGACCGCGACCCACACCGGTAGTGGATCCTGTAGCGGGCGCGGCCAGACGCCGGCATTGGTCAGCGGCGCGCGGTGGCGCCCTGACCAGCTCACGTACTCGCTCTCGCGGATCTTCAGCAGCAGATCGAGCTTCTCGGCGTAGAGCTCGTCGTAGTCGTCGAGGTCGTAGCCGAAGAGCGGAAAGGATTCGATGAACGAGCCGCGCCCGGCGATGATCTCCGCGCGTCCGCCGGAGAGCAGGTCGACATGGGCGAACTGCTGGAAGACGCGCACCGGGTCGTCGGAGCTCAGCACCGTCACGGCGCTCGCGAGCCGGATGCGCTCGGTGCGCACCGCGGCCGCAGCGAGGACGGTTGCCGGCGAGGAGACGAGGAAGTCCGGCCTGTGGTGCTCGCCGATCGCGAAAACGTCGAGCCCCAGCTGGTCGGCTAGCTCGACCTCCTCGATCAGCTCGCGCATGCGCTGGCTCGGGCTGACACCCGAGGCCAGGTCCGCGAAGGTTGCGATTCCAAGTTCCATAGCGTCAGTATAGCAACTACTTGCGTGCGCAAGTATATTCGTGCTCGCGTCAGGTGTCCGACCCGTGAGCACCCGTGAAGCGCAACGAAGGTGGCGCGCCGGGGTCGATCGCGCCGAGACTGTTTGGCCTGTAATGCTGCGCGCGTGGGGCTACTGCAGAGGGGTCGTTGAGCGTGGAAAACGCTGCCGAGGCGGGAGTCGAGCGGTCCGCACGCGCGCCGATGGGGCGCCCCCAGGTCGAGCGCGCAACCCGCCACGAGAAGCGGCATCTCGGTCGGTCGATGCTGAAGCTGCTGGGGTACTTGGCGCTCGCCTACCTGGTGCTCAAGCTTGTGCCGAGCCTGAAGGAGGCGCTGGCGAGCCTCGAGCATGTGCGTTGGGAATGGCTCGTCGGAGCGGTCGCGCTCGAGGTGATCTCGGAGATCGGCTTCGTGGTTTCCTGGCACGTGATCGTTGACCCAGGCGATTTGCTGGCGGGCGATGGGCGCAGTCACCGGACTGACGAGCGTGTCGCGTGGACACAGCTGGGCGGCGGGCTGCTGGTCCCCGGCGGCGCCTGGGGCGGCGCGGGTGTGGGAGCCTGGATCCTTCACCGCTTCGGCATGCCGACCAAGCTGATCGCGGAGCGCCAGCTCAACCTCAGCTTCCTCAACACAGCCGTCGACGGGCTCGCGCTCATCGGCTTCGGCCTCGCGCTGGCGGCCGGGGTCCTGCCGGGCACACACAATCTGCTGCTCACGCTGCTCCCAGCGCTCGTAGCCGCAGCTGGACTCGCGGCGACTCCCGCCGTTGCCCGCCACATCGCAAGAAGCGCCACGCGCAGACCGGCCAAGCACGCGCGGATCGCCAGCGCGATCGTCGCACTCGCGCAAGCGGTCGAGGACACGAAACGGTTGCTTTTTGACCGCGGCAACTACCGCGCCGTNNATGGCCTACCTCTTCTTCGACATCCTCGTCTTGTGGAGCGCCTTCCTCGCCGTCCACACCCACCCGCTGCCCGAGTTTGGCGTCGTCGTACTGGCCTACATCATCGGCGCGCTGGGTGGCTCGATTCCGCTACCCGCCGCGGTCGGCACGATCGGAGGAATGGTGGGGATGCTGATCCTCTACGGCGTCGCTCACGGCCCCGCAGTCGCCGCCGTGCTGCTCCATCAGGCGATCGGACTGCTCGTCCCGGTGGTCGGCGGCGGCTGGTCATATCTGATGCTGCGTCGAACCCTCAGGACGATGTCGAGGCAGGCCCGAGACACGAAGCCGTAATCGCGCGGTCCGTGTCCCGCTCGCCTTTAGCTGACGTGAGACGTTGCGACCGCGCGCTTCTTGGGAGCGCCTTTCAGACTCCCTAGTGTGAGTCGGTATGGGTGGCGCTAGCGCGTCCGGGAAAGTCGCGATTTGACCAGCGCGCTGACGCCGAGCAACACCAGGATGATGAATCCGAACAACGACAGGACCCACACGACCTGGAGGAAGTGCAGAAACGTCCCGGTGGCGTTAAAGGCGAGCAAATCAGGGCCCTGCGAGTCGGCGATCAGCCAAAGCACGACGTCGGCAATGAGCAGGGCAATCCAGGTTCGTGTGCTCAGTATCCAGACGCCTTTACTCCGGGCGTGACCGCGATCGAGCGTTTCGGCATGCATATTTGCTCCTCTCCTGATGGTGGTTGATGTCTGGCCGCCACCGTATGGCGGCAGGCGTGCCTTGTCGTCGGCCGTGCGACCGATTCGGCGTCGTCCGCTGGGACGATCTGGAGCATCGCGCCGGTCGTCCGCGAGGATGAGGCTGGATCGTCCTCAGTGACGATGCCGTAGCCGCGCTCCGGCGCTAGGTTCCCGGGATGCTCGCAGCGCAGAGGCTGTTGGTGGGACTGCGCGGCGTCGACCGCCGCCGCTTGGACGCGCTGGTCGGGTTGGCGCTGGCGATCGAAATCGAGCTCCAGGTCTGGCTCAACGGGACAGGCGTGCGTAGCGCGCTCGGCGGTGTCGTTGTGTCCTTAGCGGTGGCGTTCCGACGCCGCTGGTCAGTGCAGGGCGTCGTCGTGGTGCTGGCGATCATGGCGGTCCAGGCCGCGCTCGGCGTCGCGCGCTTGAACCACGCGAACTCGGTCGCATTGATCCCGGGGCTGCTGCTCCTTTTCTATGGCTTGGGGGCGTTCGCGAGTGAACGCAACTCGCTTTGGACGCTCGGCCTAGCGCTCGTTGTCGTCTCGGTCAACACCGCGACGAAGCCTGGCGCGGACGTCGGAACCCTGCTCGGCACCGGCCTGCTCGCCATCCTGTTGCCGTGGGCGCTCGGGCGGATGTTGCGCCGCCGTGCCGCGCGTGAACATGAGTACCGGGAGATCGTCGAGCGGCTCGACGCGGGGCGCGAGCTGCATGCGCGCGAGGCAGCCTACGGCGAGCGGGCACGTATCGCGCGCGAGCTGCACGATGTCATCGCGCACAGCGTGTCGGTGATGGTGATCCAGGCCGGCGCCGCTCGCATGGTGATGGATCGAGAGGCGGAGCAAGCGGAGACGTCACTGCGAGCCGTTGAGCGTGCCGGCCGCGAGGCTCTGGCGGAGATGCGACGGCTGCTGGGAGTCGTCGACGGCGAGCAGGATCTGCGCGCGTTGGCGCCGCAGCCGGGGCTCGCCGACCTCGGCGAGCTGCTCTCACGAACACGCGCGTCAGGCCTTGCAACCGATTTGCTGGTCGACGGCGAGCCGGCGGCGGTCTCTCCCGCGCTCGATCTTTGCGCGTACCGGATCGTGCAGGAAGCGCTTACGAACGCGATCAAGCACGCTGGACCCGCGAGTGCTGAGGTTCGTCTGCGCTGGGCGGAGGACGCGCTGGAGCTCGAGATCTCAGACGACGGTCGCGGCCCCGCCGCGCGGGACGACTGCGGCGGGCACGGGATTGCCGGCATGGGCGAGCGCGCGGCACTCCACGGCGGCAGCATCTACGCCGGTGCCAGCGCCGGGGGCGGCTTCACCGTCCGCGCGCGGCTGCCGCTCGTCCGCGAGCTCGTGGCATGAGAGCGCTGCGCGAGCGCGTGGCGGGGCTCGACCCGATGCGCGTCGATGCGATCTTCGCGCTGGCGATGATCGTCGAGCTCGAGCTCGAGGCGTGGCTGAGTAGCAGCGTCCCCGAGTCCCACCGGCTCGCCACCGCCGTCGCGGCCGTGTTCTTCGCCGCGCCGATCGCCGTCCGCCGTCGAGTACCGAGCGTCGCGCTGGTGTTCTGCGTTTCGGTAGCGGCGATCCAGACCCTGTTTGGCGGCGAAGTCCTGCACTACCTGGGCGGCGCCGTCGTGCCAGTGCTCGCGCTCGGCTACTCGGCGGGTTCCTGGCTCAACGCCCGCCGCAGCGTTATCGCGTTGCTGCTCGCGTTGCCACCGCTGGTGGGAGTCGCCCTGCTGCCGGGTACCGGGGGACCGCCGAGCGGGCTCAACGCGATCAGCTACGCCCTCTTCTACGTCAGCCTGCTGATCTTCCCCGGCTGGGTCGCCGGGCGTGTGATGGGGGAGCGCAGTCGGCGTGCCGCCGCGTTTGGCGAGCTCGCGGCGCAAACCGCGATCGAGCAGGAGTCGCGCGAGGCCGCGGCGATCATCGCGGAGCGCTCGCGGATCGGCGGCGAGCTGCAGGACATCATCGCTCACAGCGTCAGCGTGATGGTCGTCCAGGCAAGCGGCGCGCGCATGGTGCTGCGCAGCGATCCCGACCGAGCCCGCGAATCGATTCTCAACGTCGAGCACACGGGCCGCGAGGCGCTCGCCGACCTGCGGCGCCTACTCGGGATGCTGCGGAAGAACGACGATCCGCGAGCGCTCGCGCCCCAACCGGGACTCGGCCAGCTGCCGGCGCTGGTCGAGTCGATCGCCGACGAGGGCTTGGCCTGCGAGCTGTTCACGCTGGGCGATCCGATCGATCTGACGCCCGGCGTCGACCTCGTCGCCTACCGCGTGATCGAGACGGTGCTGCTCCAGGCGGCGCACCATCACTGCAGCAATGCTGTCGTGACAGTTCGCTATGAGCCGAGCGAACTCGCGCTTGAGATCAGCGGTGACGGACCGGTCGGCGACCTCGACGAGGCGCTGCAGGCGATCGCCGAGCGGGTCGGGCTCTATGACGGCAGCCTACGCACCGCGCGCGGCGATGGTGACGCTTTCTCGTTGCGGGCCAGGCTGCCACTCAGAGCGGCAGTCCCCGCATGAGCGTCCGCGTCCTGATCGCCGACGATCAAGCCCTCGTGCGAACCGGCTTTCGCATGGTCCTCGACACCGACCCTAACCTGCAGGTCATCGCCGAGGCCAAAGACGGCAGCGAAGCCGTCGTGGCGAGTCGGCGCAGCCGCCCGGATATCGTCCTGATGGACATCCGGATGCCCGTGATGGATGGTCTCGAGGCAACGCGACAGATCGTGGCCGCGAAGGATCCGCCGCGTGTGCTGGTGCTCACCACGTACGACCTCGACGAGTATGTCTTCGATGCGCTGCTCGCCGGGGCCAGCGGCTTCCTGCTCAAGGACGTCGCGCCCGAAGAGCTCCTCTCGGCGATACACGTCATCGCTCAGGGTGACTCGCTACTGTCCCCATCGGTCACCCGCCGACTGATCGAATCGTTCGTCCGCGACCACCCGAGCACGCCCCAGCCGCCGCCCGGGCTTGACGAGCTCACCGCACGCGAGCTCGAGATCCTGCGACTAGTCGCCCGCGGGCTGTCGAACGCCGAAATCGCGGAGCAGCTCGTCGTATCGAGCACGACGATCAAGACGCACGTGGGCCGAGTCCTAGACAAGCTCGGATTGCGCGACCGCGTGCAGGCTGTCGTGCTCGCTTACGAAACAGGGATCATCCGCCCGGGTAGCGAGTCAAGCGTTTAGACGGTGCGCGAAGCGCCCGCCTGTCGCCGTCGTGGGCAAACGCCGCCTGGAGTGCCTCCCCGAGCTCTCCGCTCGCTTGACTGTCTCACCAAACAGGCCGGTCGGTGGAGCGGCTAGCGGGGCGCGATGCGAGGTTGGTTCGAGAGCAAATTTCTGCTCCGAGCACACCCGAAACCGCGCTCGTGCTCTGAACGTGATACTTTGGATCGAGTATCTGACCCAGAGGAGAGTTCGTGGTAGCTCGCAGACGCAACAATCCGCTCGCCCTAGCGGTACTCGTGTGCCTCTACGAAAGACCGATGCACCCATATGAGGTGGCAACCACATTGCGCCAGCGCCACAAGGACGAGAGTGTGCGGCTCAACTACGGCTCGCTCTACTCGGTCGTCGGATCGCTTGAGAAGCGTGGCCTGATCGAGACGAGTGAGGTTGAGCGTGCGGGTCGGCTACCGGAACGCACCGTCTACCGGATCACCGACGCCGGGCGCCTCGAGGCACACGACTGGCTCGCTGAGCTGCTCGCCCGGCCGCTGAAGGAGTACCCGGCGTTCGAGGCGGCGCTCTCCTTTCTGCCCGCGCTCCCTCCCGACGAGGCGGTCGCGTTACTGAATGAACGCGCGCTCGAGCTCGAGTCAGGACTCGCGCGCGACGCGTACGGGCTCCTCGAGCTCGTCGAACGCCGAGGTCTTCCGCGCCTGTTCTTGGTCGAAGCGGAGTACGCCGTGAAGATGCGCGAGGCCGAACTCGACTACGTCAAGCAACTGATCGCCGAAATCGCCTCGGGCGAGCTCGGCGGCCTCGAATGGTGGCGCACGATCCATACGGCCGATATGGCAGATCCGCCGCTGCCGTCCGGCGCGCCATGGACCCAGCCTCTCGACCAGCCGGTCGCTCAAGCGAAAGGGAGCAACGCATGACCGATGTCATCGACGCGCACGACCTGCGCAAGCAGTTCGCCTCGCGCGGCGGCCCGATCGAAGCCGTGCGCGGCGTCAGCTTCGCGGTCTCCGAGGGCGAGATCTTTGGCTTCCTCGGCCCGAACGGCGCCGGCAAGACAACCACCCTGCGAATGCTCACGACGCTGCTGCCGATCGACTCGGGTAGCGCGACGGTCGCAGGCCTCGACGTCGCTCGCGAGCCGGAGAACGTCCGCAAGCGGATTGGCTACGTCAGCCAGCTGGGCGGCGCTGACGACCTCGCCACCGGCCGCGAGAACCTGCAGCTGCAGGGCCGTCTCTATGGCCGCGAAAACGACTATGTCGCCGCGCGGGTCGACGAGCTTCTGACCCTGCTCGATCTCTCGAGCTTTGCCGATCGCCGGGTCAAGACCTACTCCGGCGGCCAGCGCCGGCGGCTCGACGTCGGGCTCGGCATCGTCCACGGGCCGGAGGTGCTGTTCCTCGACGAACCGACCACGGGGCTTGACCCGCAGAACCGCGCGAACCTCTGGGAACACCTGCGCCGGCTGCGCGAGCGCGGCACGACCATCTTGCTCACGACGCACTACCTCGAGGAAGCCGACGCACTCTGCGACCGCGTCATGATCATCGACCACGGCGAGATCGTGGCCGAGGGCAGTCCGCGCGAGCTCAAGCGCGAGGTGGTTGGCGACTCCGTCGTTCTGCGTGTTGCCGAAGAGGGAGACGGGCACGAGCGGGCGCGTGCGCTGCTCACGACCGCACCCTTCGTCAGCAGCGTGACGCAGGCCGATGACGATCAGCTCCGCTGCTACGTCGAAGACGGTGCCTCCGCACTTCCCGAGCTCCTCCGTCTGCTCGACTCTCAACGGGTTGGCCTGCGATCGATAAGCCTCTCCGAGCCGACGCTCGACGACGTGTTCCTTGCCAAGACCGGACGCTCGCTGCGTGATGGAGGTCCCGCCGCGCGCGAGGAGGTGACCGCATGAAGCTCGCCCGTGACACGGCACTACTCTGCCGGCGCTCCACGCTCGAGAACCTACGCAACCCCGTCTGGCTGTTCGTTGGGTTCTCAACGCCGCTGCTCTACCTGGCGCTGTTCACGCCCCTACTCAAGAACATCCCCTATGTCGGCGGCACAGACGTGCTCGACCACTTCCTGCCGGCGATCCTCGCACTACTGGCATGGGGCAGCGGTACAGCAATGGGATTCGGGACGATCTTCGAGCTCCAAGCCGGGGTCGTCGAGCGCTTTCGCGTCACCCCCACCAGCCGGCTCGCGCTGCTGCTCGGCCCGTTGGTGTCTGGTCTCGGGTGGATGTTCCTCTTTGATCTACTGCTCATCGGGGTCGGCGCCGCGTTCGGCTTCCACGTGCACGTCGCGGGACTCCTCGTGCTAGGCGTGCTGCTCGGGCTGTTCATGCTCTCGATGGCGGGCTTCTCGGTCGCGATGGCGCTACTCACCAAAGAGATCAGCTCGTTCGCCGCCGTGATCAATGGCCTCAATCTGCCGGTGCTGCTGCTCGCCGGGGTGCTCCTCCCGATCTCGATCGGACCCGATTGGATGAAGGTTCTCGCCCACTTCAACCCGCTTTACTACCTCGTCACGGCCGCACGCTCACTGGGAGTCGGAACGTTCTCGGGCGGAGCGACATGGCAAGCCTTCGCAGTGCTCGTCCCGCTTGCCGCGATCACGCTGACGTGGGCGACGCGGGTGTACCGCCGCGCGGTCGCGTGAGATCCCTCTCCGAGCGACAGTCACAGCCAGCTAGTAGCTAGGTGACGTCGCGTCGTGCGGTTAAGGCCAGGCCGGCGGAGGCGAGCAGCGCGGTCCAGGCTACAAGGACGATCCCGCCCGCGGCTGGCGGGAGGAGATGGTTGGTCGTGAGGCCGATCAGGCTGTCCTGCGCATAGCTGGGCATGAATCGCCCGACGGACGGCACCAGACCGAACAGCAGCGGGCTGACGACGAAGCCCCAGGCGAGGAGCGTGATTACTCCGCCTACCTGGTTTCGCAGGAGCGTGCCGAGCCCGGCACCCATCGCGCCCCACAGTGCAATGCCGGCAAGGCCGCCGAGTGCCAGCTGCACACAGTCGCCGCTATTCAGGGCAAAAGTGATGCCTCGCCCGCTGAGGATCGCATAGCCGATCGCCCAGCCGAGGGCTTCGCCGACGATCCCGAACCCGACGCCGGCAAGCGTGGCAGCGAGCACCTTCGCGCCGATGACGCGCGATCGACTTGGCGTGAAGAGAATCGTCGGGCGAATCGTGCCGTAGCGGTACTCACTCGTCACGAGGAGCACGCCCGCAAGCGCCGAGAACACACCCGCAAGGGCGCCAATGCTGAGCAGCTGGCGCTGGTTTTCCGCACTCGAGAGCGATGCGACGCTACTCAACAGCCCGGTGAGCAGTACAAAGAGGAGGATCAATGCGACCATGCCGAGCAGCAAGCCGGCCGTCGTGCGCGTTGAGCGAACCTTCAGCAGCTCTGCCTTGATCTGCGCGATCACGATTGCTCGTCGCTGGTCAGCTGCAGGAAGATCTCCTCGAGCGAAGAGCCTTCGGTGGCGAGCTCGTGAACGGCGACACCCGCGGCGAAGGCAATGTCACCAACGCGCGCGCTGGTTGCCCCAGGCACGAGCAGTGTGTGCTCGTCGCTCTTGGTTGGTTTGAGACTCTCGGCGATCAGCGCCGCGGCTAGCCGCGGCGAATCGCCGCTACGCACACGAACGACGCCGCTGACTCGTGCCGTGAGCTCTTCCAGCGACGATTCGACTATGAACCGCCCGTGGCTGACGATTAGGACCTGGTCAACGGTCTGCGCAACCTCGGCGAGGACATGACTCGATATGAGTACCGTGCGGCCTTCCGAGGCGAACCTGCGCAGGAAGTCGCGCAGCCAGCGCACGCCTTCGGGGTCAAGCCCGTTGGCCGGCTCGTCGAGTACGAGAAGCTCCGGGTCGCCCAGCAGCGCCGCCGCAAGCCCGAGCCGCTGGCGCATCCCGAGCGAGTAGCCCTTTACCCGGCGTCTGCTTGCATCGCGTAGCTCGACGAGCGCGAGGACTTCGTCAGCGCGCGAGTCAGGCACGCCGACAGATTGGCCGAGCATCCGTAGGTGATCACGTCCCGATCGACCGGGGTGGAAGTCGGTTGCCTCGAGCACGGCGCCGATTCGGAGTGCCGGGTACTCGAGCTCTCCGTAGGCTCGATCGAACACGAGCGCGTGTCCCTTGGTCGGCGCGGCGAGACCGAGCAGCATCCGCAAGGTCGTTGTCTTCCCGGCGCCGTTCGGGCCAAGGAATCCCGTGATCGTGCCGGAGTCGATCTCGAAGGAAAGGTCGTCAACGGCGAGCACCTCGCCAAAGCGCTTCGTCAGCGACTCGGCGACTACGACCGGTGGCATGTCACCCGTCTTTGCGGCAGCACGTTTCCGTCGGGGTGCTGGAGCAGGGCCGAGCCAGCCGTCCGGCGGCCTGGTCGGGAATCTGAAGAGGAGACGAGAGGTTTCGTTCGGAAAACCGGCTTAGGCAGCTGCGGCGTCTTCAGGCGCATTCAGAGCGCAGTGGGCGCTGGCCGCGAGAGTGTTCGCTCCGCCGGGCCCCGCTCGCCACTCCCTGCGCGGCGCCAGCCCAGCGTAGCAGCGCACCGTACACGCGCGACGCCGGTGCAGTGAGCAGGGAAGGGGTTGGCGCCTACTCGCGATTCTCGTGGCCCAGCGCGTCGGCGATCGAGGCGAGGTAGTCGATGTGGCTATCGGCCGAGGTCAAGCCGAGGCCCATCGTGACCAGCGAGACGTGGGTGCCGCCTGCCTCGCGCCACGCATCGATCACGGCGGCAAGCTCCCCCACGCCAGCACCCTGAGGACGAACGACATACTCACCGCCGAAATCCTCGATCGCTCGGCCGTGTTCGAGCACGCGTTTTCGCAGTCGCTGCCAGATGTCAACAGTACGGTCGATGGCACCGCCGCTGAAGATGAAGCCGTCGGCGAGACGGGCGGCGCGATCGTAGGCCGCTTCGGAGGATCCACCGAGCCAGATCGGGATGGACCGCGCGGGCTTCGGCACGAGTGAGGCTCGGTCGACGCGGTCGAAGCGCCCCGCGAAGTCGACGACAGGCTCTGTGAACAGAAGGCGGAGCAGCTCGATCTGCTCCTCCTCTCGGGCGCCGCGGGTACCGAAGCCCTGCCCGAGCGCTTCGTACTCGACGTGGTTCCAACCGATCCCCACACCGAGTCGCAGGCGACCCCCGGACAGCAGATCAACATCGGCTGCCTGCCGCGCGACGAGCGCCGTCTGGCGCTGCGGAAGGACGAGTACCCCAGTTGCGAACTGGATTCGCTCGGTGATCCCGGCCAGGTGGGCGAACATGACGAAGGGATCGTGGAATGGGTCACGCTCGGTATACGGGCCGGTCAGCGGACGTGCTCGATCGGCGTGGACCGCACCGAGCACATGGTCGTAGGCGAGCAGATGGTCAAAGCCCAGGTCCTCGACCGCTCTACCGATCTGCCGAACAGCGGCCGGATCTCCTCGAAGCTCAGTCTGGGGGTAAACAACGCCGATCTGCATGGACCTCAGCCTTTCTAAGGATGGGAGTTACCCGGGAGCAGCCCCGGACGTCGGCAACCGGCGCCCGATACCTGCTGCGACCGGGCGTCTGCGAAGGAGTTGATCGCGACCACTGAGACGACCAGCACTCTAGCCCGCGCGGACTCGCGAGCCCTCGGGCTTTCAATCAAAGGACCAATCTCCGGTCGTTGAGACGACGCTGTCGCGGTGCGCAGTAGCTGTGCCCGTGGCCGGTTACGATCGTGGCGTGGAAGCTCGACTGGATCACTGCGTGATCGCCGTAACTGATTGGGAGCGCTCCAACCGCTTCTACCGCGACGTCCTCGGTGCCGAGCTTGTTGCGCGCGAGGTAGGGTGGGCCTATCGCTTCGGTGCACAGCAGCTGAACGTCCACGGCCCCGGGGTCACAGCCGCACAGGTTGCGCGGATCGCTGTGCGGGCCGGGAACAGTGACTTGTGCTTCGTCTGGGACGGCCCGATCAGCGAGGCCGCTTCGCACCTCGGCGAACGCGGCGTTCCGGTCGAGGAAGGGCCTGTCGAGCGCAACGGCGCCGCCGGCAAGGGCCAGAGCATCTACTTCCGCGATCCAGACGGGACATTGCTGGAGTTCATCTCCTATCGATAAGACCCACACGCAATAGCGCGGGCGGTGGGTTGGGGCCGTCCCGGATGTGCTGGCCTCGCAGACGTCGTTGGCCCTTTTACTGCGCGCCCGAACACGACGTCGTTCCGCAGGCCTGTGACCCCGCGCACGCCGAGCTCGCCGACCACGCCCCAAACTGTGCCCGTGCGCGAAGTGAGCGCCCCTGGGAGACGTTCACGGTCGCCGACGCGCGGGCCGATAGAGAGAGTGAAGGTGTCTGGAGCCCTGGGGGCAGGTGACACGTGAATAACTTGCGATTCGATACGGCACTCGGCGACCTCTCGCAGGAGGAGACCGAGCGACTGTGCATCCGCAACCTGCTCGCAAGCCCGGACGAGCGGATCTTCTTCAAGGATCGCGACAGCCGGTTCGTGCTCGTCAGCGCGGGCATGCGCAAGGTCGTGGAGCAGCAGGGCGTCGTCGGTGGGGTGATCGGGAAGTCCGATCTCGATTTCGCGAGCGAGGCGCATGCCGCTGACGCGCGCGCCGACGAGGAGCATGTCATGGAGACCGGCGAGCCGCTCGCAAAGGTCATGCACGAGACGTTCGACGACCGCCCCGACGAATGGGCCCAAACGAGCAGGCTGCCGCTGCGCGACGACACCGGCGAGATCGTTGGCACCTGGGGCATCACGCACGACGTCACGGCTCAAATACGAGCCGAGCAGGCGCTACAAGAGAGCGAGTTGCAGCATCGTCTGCTGTTTGAGCACAGCCCGCAGCCGATGTTGGCGTACGAGCGCAATACGTTGCAGTTGATCGCCGTCAGCAACGCGGCCGTTGCGGCCTACGGCTATTCGCGCGAGCAGTTCCTTGCGATGACGATCAACGACCTCGTGCCGGCGGAGGACGCCGCCGTCGCCGAGGGCCTGCAATCGTCAGGGTTCGAGGGCGCCCAGCAGTGGCGCCATCGATCCAAGGACGGCACGATCATCGACGTCGAGATCACCACCGGCGATCTGAGGCTCGACGGACACGACTGCCGGGTCGCTCTCTGCCTCGATGTAACGGAGCGCAATCGGGATGCGGCCGAGCTCGCTGCTGCGCGCGATCAGGCGGTCGAGGCGTCGAACATGAAGTCCATATTCCTGGCGAATATCAGCCATGAAATCCGCACTCCAATGACCGGCGTGCTCGGCATGACTCAGCTGCTGCTCGACAGCGAACTCGACGAGGACCAACGCTCACTCGCAGTCCAGGTGTCGCGCTCGGGCGAGCTGCTGGTCGAACTCATCAATGACATCCTCGACATCTCAAAGATCGAAGCCGGTCAGCTCGAACTCGAGCAAGCGGACTTCCCCCTTGGCGAAACCATCGAGCGGGCCTGCGCGGTCGCGTCGCTCCAAGCTGAGGCAAAAGGCGTCAAGTTCACGGTCCAGATCGCTGACGACGTACCGCAGCGAACACACGGGGACGGCCGGCGCCTCCGGCAGATCCTCCTCAACCTAGCCTCCAACGCTGTCAAGTTCACCAGTCAAGGCAAAATCACCGTCCGTGCCAGCACCCGAGCGTCAAAGGACGTCAACGCTGCCAGCGTCCTGCGCGTCGAGGTCACCGACAGTGGCATCGGTATCGCTCCGGTCGCGCAGGCCTACATATTCGAACCGTTCAAACAGGCCGACGCCACAACGACACGCGACTACGGCGGCACCGGGCTGGGTCTCGCGATTGCT
>PKYB01000037.1 GCA_003133565.1 Solirubrobacterales bacterium | reverse complement strand
AGACGGCTGATGTGATCGGCTCGATCACCGGTTTCGCGTATGCACCGGATGACCCGGAACGCGTGATCGAGAAGGTCGCGAGTCCCGACACCAAGATCATCACGCTGACGATCACGGAAGGCGGCTACAACACCGACCCGCTGACCGGACGGTTCGATCTCACCGACGAGCGTATCGCTGCCGACCTGAAGGGTGATCGTGCCCCGGCCACCGTGTTCGGCATCGTGACGGAGGCACTCGATCGGCGCCGATCTCGCGGGATCGGGCCGCTCACGATCGTGTCGTGCGACAACATCCCGGGGAATGGGCACGTCACGAAGTCTGCTTTCCTCGCATACGCCGCGGCGCGCGACGCTGAGCTGGCGGAATGGGTAAAAGACGTCGTCACCTTCCCCAACACGATGGTTGACCGGATCGTGCCAGCCACAACCGCGCACGACATCGCCTACGTGCGTGACCACTTCGCTACGGACGACGCGTGGCCGGTTGTCGCGGAGCCCTGGGTGCAGTGGATCATCGAGGATGACTTCGCAGCCGGTCGACCGCCGCTGGAACTGGTCGGAGTCCAATTCGTCGACGACGTGGAACCGTATGAGCTCGTCAAGCTGCGCCTGCTGAACGCCACCCACCAGGCGATCGCATACTTCGCTGCACTGGCTGACATCGAGTATGTCCATGAGGCGGTGCGGAACCCTCGCTTCCGGGCATTCCTCAGCCGTTTCATGACGGAGGAAGCAGCCCCCACGCTCACACCGGTGCCTGGGATCGACTTCGCCGAGTACCGCGACACCGGATTGAAGCGCTTCAGCAACGCGGCTATCGGGGATACCGTCGCGCGACTCGCCGCAGACACATCAGACCGCATCCCGAAGTTCATCTTCCCGTTCGTGCAGGAAAGGCTCGAACGCGACGAGCCGGTGCCGCTGTCGGCGGCCATCACCGCCGCGTGGGCACGCTATTCGCGTGGATTTTCTGACTCGGGGCGCTCCCTCGACGTCATCGACCCGCTCCGTGCGGAACTCTCGTCGGCGGCCGCTTCGAGTGACCCGCTGGACTTCCTCCGCGTCTCGTCCGTTTTCGACGACCTCGCCGAAGCAGAGGCGTTCACCGGCCCATACCTCAAGGCATACCAATCGATCAAGGAGATCGGCTCGATGCCCACCGTCGAGCTTCTCGCCGAAGGACGTCTCTAGGCGGCAGACACATCCATGCCGATCGGCGGCGGGCTTAAGACTGCTGGCCACTGCGGGCGTGCGGTGTTCGAGTCCCGCTCCGGGCACTGCCGCTCAGCGGCAATTTCGCCCGGCGGCCCTGGACTTCAACCCCGGCTCGCCCGCTGCGGAGGGAACAAGCCATGAGCAGCAGCGCAAACGACAGGGCGATCCGCCCCTACCGGCCGGATGATCTGGCCGCGGTCTACGAGGTGTGCGTACGCACCGCCGATGCGGGTGGTGACGCGCGGGGAATCTACCGTGACGATGAACTGATGCCCAATTTGTTCGCCGGTCCGTACCTGTTGCTCGATCCGGCCCTCGCCTTCGTTCTGGATGCCGAGGGGGCGGGCGTCGTGGGCTACGTGCTGGGTACGGCGGACACGCGCGCATTCGTTCGCGCTTACCGCGACCGCTGGATCCCGCGGTTGGCGGAGCGCTATCCGGAGCCATCAGGCGAGGCAACCGAGCCCGACGAGGTCATGATCGCTCTTCATTACCGCCCTGAACGGATGATCCTGCCGGAGCTCGCGAGCTACCCGGCTCACCTGCACATCGATCTGCTGCCTCCGTTTCAGGGCCGCGGACACGGGAGACGCCTCATCGGTGCGTTCTTGGACGCGGCGCGCCGGCGCGGCGCCCCAGCCGTCCATGTCGGCATGCTGACAGCGAACGTCGGGGCGCGGACCTTCTACGACCGGCTTGGCTTTCAGGAGATTGACGTCGCTGATCCCGGGCCACTCACATACCTTGGCCGCTCCACTGGCTGAAGCGGCACTGCGAACCGCGTCGGGCGATCACTATTGGTCATCGGGCCACGCCGATGGCGCGGCTGCCGTTGGCTTCGAATCCTGCCCGTGGACCGTCGCTTAGGCGACCCCGGCGCGCCGCAAGGCGGCGCCACGGAGGATGTCGTGCTCGGAGGCTTCGAAGCCGCTGAGACCGAAAGCCTCGAGCACTTCGATGAGGATCACGGTGCCGGCGAGGACCGTCGCTGCGCGGTCGGGGTGCAGGCCGCGCGTCGCTCGGCGCTCTTCGAGAGTCATCGCCCCAAGCCGCGCGAGCAGCAGGCGCGCGGTCGTCAACTCGATCCAGTAGCCGTGGACGCGCTCCGGGTCGTAGGGCTCGAGCGCCTGGTCAATCGCAGCGAGGGAGGTCGCTGTGCCCGCGACCGCGATGGCCCAACGGGGTTGGCGACGAACAGCCGGCGGTACGTCGCGCTCGATCAGGCTGCGAACGTCGCCACCGAGCTTGCGAAGCTCCGCTGTTGAAGGCGGGTCGCTATGGAGATGTCGCTCGCTTTGGCGCACGACGCCGGCTTGCAGCGAGACGTGGAAGCCGACCTCGCGTCCGTGGCCGACGATCAGCTCAGTCGATCCACCGCCGACGTCGATCACGAGTGTCGGCGTGAGATCGTCGGCGTCGCGATCGCTCATCGCGCCGAGGAATGTCAACTGGGCCTCTTGGTCTCCGGTCAGGACGCTGGCCTCAAGCCCGTAGCGGTTGCGCACCGTCTCGAGCAGTTCGTCTCCGTTGGTGGCGTCGCGCGCGGCGCTTGTCAGGACCGCGATGCGGGCATCCACTTCGAACGGCTTGAGTACTCGCGCGTACTCGTCGAGCGTTGCAAGTACCCGGCCGATGGCTGCGTCGCTCAGCGCGCCGGTTTCATCGACTCCCTCGCCGAGGCGTGTCACCTGTGTGCGCCGACTGAGCTCCACGACGATGCCGTCCTCTCGCACGTCGCCAACCAACAGGCGCGTTGAGTTGGTCCCGATGTCGATGACCGCGACAAGCATCAGCCAGCCGGATATGGCATCGGTTGGCCGTCGAGCGCCGCGAGTAGGTTGGCCACCGCGATCTCGGTCATCCGTGCGCGCGCTGTGCGGGTGGCCGAGCCGATGTGCGGGAGCACGAGGAGGTTGGGCGCGCCCAGCAGCGGGTCATCAGCCGCGAGCGGCTCAGGGTCGGTGACATCAAGCGCGGCGCCGGCGATGGTGCCCTCGCGCAGCGCCTGAGCGAGGGCCACTTGGTCGACGATGCCGCCGCGTGCGGTATTGACGAGGATCGCGGTTGGCCGCATGAGCGCCAGGGCGTCGCCGTCGATCAGGTGGTGGGTTTGTGGCGTCAGCGGGCAGTGCAGGCTGACAAAGTCACTGCGCTCGAGGAGCTCGTTCAGTGGTGTCTGGCGTGTCGCGAGGACGGTCATCTCGAACCCCGTGGCGCGTCGTGCGACGGCGCGACCGATTCGGCCAAAACCGACGATGCCGAGTGTCGCGCCGTGAACATCGGCACCCAGCCAGCCAGCTGGCTCCCACGTACGCCAGGCGCCGCTGCGGACTGCGCCGGCCGCCTCTGGCAGGCGGCGCGCCGCGGCGAGCAGCAGTGCGAAGGCAAGATCCGCAGTCGCCTCCGTGAGGACATCCGGCGTAATTCCCACTGCGACGCCGCGTTCGCGAGCGACGTCGAGGTCGATGTTGTCGCTACCTACGGCATAGTTGGCGATGGCGCGCAGGTTGGGCGCGGCCTCGAGCAGTGCTCTGTCGATTCGGTCCGTGACGAGACAGAGCAGCCCGTCGGCGTCAGCGACGCCGGCGCGCAAAGCCGCTGGATCCGGCGGCAACGCTCCGTCCCAGACCTCGACGTCGTGCGCGGCGCGCAGCTTCGCCAGAGCGTCGCCGGGAATCACGCGGGTCACAAAGACCTTGCTCACCGGGGGATTCTCGCCGTTATTGCGGGCGCAGTGCAGTTAATCTTGCAGCCGCTGACGCTCGTGCCGGATGAGGCTTGCTAACGTGTGTTTTTCGCCGCGGGGTGGAGCAGTCTGGTAGCTCGTCGGGCTCATAACCCGAAGGTCGCGGGTTCGAATCCCGCCCCCGCTATGCAGGAGCCCCCTCTCGCCAGGGGGCTTTTGCGCTTAAGTGAGAGCGGCGCGTGGCGGAAAAGGTCCCGAGCTCGGAATAGAGTTCCGGCAGTCCGGGGTGCACGTAGCCACGATGCCCGCTCGCGATCCTCGTCCACCCAACCAGAATGAGCGGCGGCCCGACCGAAGGGCCGGGCGCTGACGCTGGTGCCCGACTTCGAACGCCTCGCCGAGCTGGGCCACAGGTCACGGCCGATCACGCTCATCTCAGGACCATTGGCGACCTCGGATATCGAGCTCAGCCGAGTCGAGGGAGTACACGGCCCGCGAACGCTGGTCGTGATCGTCGTCGAAAGGAACCAATGACTGACCGCGTCGCATTCCGCCTTCGCATCAGCCCCGACAAGATGGCCGAGTACGTCACCGCGCACGCAGCCGTGTGGCCGGAGATGCTCGACGCGCTGCGCGCGGCGGGCTACCGCAACTACACGATCTTTCGCTCGGACAACGACGTCTTCGGCTACTACGAATGCGACGACGTCGTGGCCACCGCGGACTACATGGCTGCGCAGGAGGTGAACACGCGCTGGGGCAAGGAGATAAACCCGCTGCTCGCAGAACGCGTGGATGGCGCCACACCGCCGCCGCTTGAGACGGTCTTCCGCCTCGACTAGATGGCTCCGAGGGGTTGAGGGTGAGGAACCCGACGGCTGCCTTCGGACGACCTTGTCGCACAAACCCGCTGGTGAGAATCTGACGCCTCAGCAGGGAGCCGGACCGCCGGCCACGGCCGGCCTCAGCCGCCGCCGCGCCCTTTACCAGTAGCGAGCGGATGCCTCGACCGCGTGGTCGCCACTCGCCCGTGCAAACAGCACTCACACCCGCGCAGCCCGCACACTGCGCCCGGTTGCAAAACTATCGTCATGCCGACGATCCGGTTGACCGAGACGACGACCGTGACTCCGGAACGCTTCATCGCTGCGCTCACGGACTTCGGGCCGCGGCGCGGCGAGGTCTGGACGAACAGCACGCCCGAATACCTTCAGGTGCACAGTCTCAGCGAGACGTCTGCCGACGTCACCGAGGGCTCGAGCGCCGGCGGGGGGACGTGGGAACGGCTCAGCTATGACTGGTCAACCCCGAATCGTGTGACGATGGTCACGACCGACAGCAACATTTGGGGCCGCGCGAGTGGCCACGACTACACCCTCGTACCCAACCGGGACGGCGGCTCGACGATCAACATCGTGATCGTCCGGCAGGGAAGGAACGTCAGAGGCGTGCTCATCGGCGCCCTCGCCGCGCTCATTGGTAAGCCGTTCATCCGTCGCGAACTCCGCAAGAGCATCGCCGCGATCGAGGCGAGCGCAGCGAGCTAGGCGCAACACCACCGGCGCGGCGCGTGTGGCGATTGCGGATCATCTTCTGCAGGAGCCCCGTCTCGCGGAGTTGGGCCCGGATCGCGCCACGGCTGCGTTAGCGCCGTGCCAGCTACGTAGTCAACTGGGGCTCGAGCCGTGTTCCGGCTTGGAAACAAGCTGTTGACGAGGCGCTGCAAGCGTTTGCTGCAGTCGCGACTCCGCCCAGTCGGGGGCGACGCGACGTGCCTGGCCTTCGCCGTTCAGCTCGGCGCGAGCGACGCCGCAGCGGCGTCGCTGCTACGGGCGCCCTCGGAGTGGTCGCGGCTGTCGCGCGACGCGATCAGGAGCGCCGCCAGGATCGCCCCGAGCAGTGCGAAGCCCGCACCTACCAGGAACGCGCGATCGAATCCTTTGGTCAGGGCAATCGACGCGTGCGCAGCGCCGGTGTGCAACAGCGCTTGGGTTCGACTATTGGCGATCGTCGCGAGGATCGCGAGGCCGAGCGCGCCGCCGACCTGCTGCGCGGTGTTGATTAGGCCCGAGGCGAGGCCGGCCTCGTGGGGCTCGATCCCAGCGACCGCCGCAGTCGTCACCGCCACGAACGCGAGGCCGAGGCCGGCGGCAGCCAGGAGCGAAGGCCCGAGAATGTCCGTCACGTACCTTCCTCCGGTTCCCGGCACCTGCGCGAACCACACGAGCGCGCCTGTGATCAGCAGGAGCCCGAGGATCAGCGGCGTCTTGAAGCCGACGCGTGTCACCAGTTGCGCCGCGACTCCCGCGGTGATGATGATCCCGACCGCCAGCGGCAGATACGAAATGCCGGTCCTGATCGGTGAGTAATGCAAGACGTCCTGGAGATACAGGGAGATGAAGAAGAACATCGAGAACAGCGACATGCCGATAAGGAGCCCGACGATGTTCGCCCCGCGCAAGGTTCGAAGCCGGAAGATCGAGAACGGCATCAGCGGATGTTCCTCGCGAGTCTCGATGAAGAGGAACGCGCCCAGCAGAACGATGGCGCCGCCGAGTCGCAGCAGGGTGCCCGTCGATCCCCAGCCGTGGTTTACGGTCTCCACGATCGCGTAGACGAGCAGCGAGAGGCCCGCGGTAACGGCCACACCGCCCGGGATGTCAAAGGATCTTGACCCGTCGTGGGCACGACTTTCGAGGAGGACGCGCGGTGCGAGCGAGGCGGCCGCAATCCCGATCGGAACGTTCACGAAAAACACCCACCGCCAGCTCAGCCAACTCGTGAGAATCCCACCGAGTAGCACGCCGGCTGCACCGCCGGCGCCCGCAACGGCGCCCCAGATCCCGAGCGCACGGTTGCGCTCGGCGCCATCAGCGAACGTGGTAACCAGGATCGAAAGCGCCGCCGGCGACACGATCGCCGCACCCAACCCTTGGACTGCGCGCGCGGCGAGCAGCCATGCTTCCGACTGGGCGATCCCTCCGGCAAACGAGGCGAGGGAAAACAGCACCAGGCCGGAGATGAACATCCGCCGTCGCCCGAGCAGGTCGGCCATCCGGCCCCCGAGCATCAGGAACCCACCGAACGTGAGCGTGTAGGCGTTAACGACCCACGATAGGTCGGTCCGCGCAAAGTGAAGATGCGCGCCGATCGACGGCAGCGCGACGTTCACGATCGCGGCATCGATCACGACCACGAACTGCGTCATCGCAAGCAGGGCCAGCGCGAAGCTCTTCGCGCGGGGCGACATTTCCGCCGCCGTCGATCCGCTCACGATGCCCCAGCACCTGTCATTCCCGACACCTTAGCTGCCCCCTAATCTCTGGCAGCGCGTGCTGAAGCAGACGCGATACCTGAGGGCCAGGCTCGCCGTCGCGGAGAGGGTCGACGGCCGTTCGGTGAAGGTCACCACCAAAGATGCTCACGTCCCGCTGAGGCTCAGAGCCGCCGAGCATTGCGCGTGAGCGCACCAGCTCATGCAGACCAAGACGAGAGCGGCTGATTACGCTGTCTCATCGGCATGGTCGGAAGCGCGTCACGCTCAAGATCAGCCCCGATCCAGAACTACGTTGGGCTGTGGGCTCCTCGTGATCACCCGTACACCGTCTCCGACCCTGACCACAACGCCCGGCGCGAAAACGTGATTTAGGTTCTGCGCAAAAAACACGCCTTTGTTCGAGTCGTCATGAGCATTGACGCCCTTTCGCGCTCTGAGCGCCCTACGGACTGCTTTGCCGACGGCGGCGGTACGCTGGTCCGTGTCCGGAATGGAGCACCGGTCGGATGCCTTGACGATAAACGCCTCGAGCGCGCCGATCTGAACGTGGGTCCAGAAGTCCTCGTCGTAGGGTGCCAGTCCGGTCCCGCGAACAACGATGTTCGGCCGAAACCGGTCCATCGGAACGGGCTCGTCCAGCTGCGTATTCAGGTGTGCCAGGGACGGCTCGGCGGCGAGCAGCATCGCGCTCCCGTCCGCGAATCCCACTTGATTGGACGCGCCCGCCTTCTGGTAGCGCTCCATGATGCAGCCGGGAATGTCCTCGCGAACACGCAGCAAGCGAAACCGGCGGTTTCTCTTGTAAGGCGGCAAGAACGTCGTAAACCACTCGTTGAGATCCTCCCGCACGACCTGCCCGGCCATCGGCCGACGGTGAACGGTCGCCGTGACAACCTTCCCGACATCCGCTTCGAAATCGAGCGGCACCTGGGTGGCCTCTATGCCTGGCGCCGTCAAAGTGATCGAGTTCTCCCCAATCGTAGGAACGACAAGCGCGAGCTCCGGAACCGTACGTTGCGAGACGAAGTCGTTCTCGTCGTCAACAACCATGAAATCTCGGTCGAACTCAAGTCCTTGCCGGGTTACTCGCGCTTCTGTCAGATCCACAGCCGCGCACGACTTGATCGGGTACGTGTGCAAACCGCTAACCGTTATGACGCACATGTCGAATCCGTGTCACCGGCCGGTTCAGCCACGACAGCAGCGGTGGCAAGCTGTGCCTTGCCACCGCTGCTGTTGCTCGTCCTCGGGCGCGTCTCGACCACATGCTCCAAGTCGGTTTACTCGATTCGCTGCGACGACATCGTTGTCATGATCGGTGAGCCCGCGGCGGCCGGGGCGGGCGGCGCGAATTGCGCGCCGACAGCTTGGCCATGATGGTGTTGTGCTTCCTCGCTGATTGCCGTGGCGCGAGCCGAGGCGTCCAGTGCGCGCTCGAGGTCGCGCTGGATTTCTAGCAGCGAGCCGGGCTGCGTAAGGTACATCTGGTAGAGCCGTCCACCGCCAAGCAGCATGAAGGCGATCTCGCCCCCGCTATGCCGGAGCCTCCTCTCGCCAGGGGGGATTGCGCTTTAAGGGCGCACCGCGCGCATCGACGTGTGCTCGTCTGGCAGCCTCTACTACGAGCCGGATAGCAAGGTCAGATGGCGCGCCCAGAAACCGCTGGTCATGCGCTGATCCACGCAAGAATTTGATCGTTGACCGCTGCCGGCTGTTCGAGGTGTGGGAAGTGGCCAGCGCTGGCGATGACCTCCATCCGTGACCCGGGCGCGAGATGGCGCTCGGCATCCGCCACAAGCGCAAGATCGATGCAGCCGTCGCGATCCCCGTGTAGGTACAGGGTCGGCTGCGGTGGAGCGTTTGCCAGCGCCGCCTCCTCGGCTGCGTACATCCCATCGGTGCGGAAGTGGTTGAGCCCTGGCTCCTCAGTTCGGTAGTAACCGATTGCCGCTGCGCGGTTTGCCTCAGAGCCAAGGCACTGCTTGACGTTGCGGAGATCATCGCGCGCGTCGTACGCCGGGGACCAGTCCTGCCAGAGCCGGTCGAGGAATCCCATGTTCTCTGCAGCGAGCACTGATTCAGCGACCGGACTCTTCAGAAGAAACAGATAGAAGAAGCGCTTCAGCTGATCGTAGTCGGCAAAGATCTCCGCATCGAGTGCGAGCGGCGGAATGGCGAGCGTCACCACGCGACGCCAGCGATTCACAGCGAACGCGGCGGCGCCATATGCCGCCTCGGCGCCCCAGTCGTGACCGATCACGACGGCCCGATCATCGCCGTCAAGCGCCTCGTGTAGTCCGACCGCGTCGGCTACAAGCGCTCCGACCCCAAAGCAGCCGTCAGTCGGGATCTCGGTCGGCGCATATCCGCGCATGAACGGCGCAACGGCATGAAACCCGCCCTCAGCCAACGCGGGCAGCAAATAGCGCCACGTGCGAGCTGAGTCAGGGAAGCCGTGCAGACACAGTGCTAGCGGCCCACTACCCAGCTCTAGAACACCGAACCGCAACCTATTCGCTGTCACGGTACGGACGCTCAACCGACCCGTCATGCGACGCAGTATCCACGAGTGAGCGTGTAGGTGGCCGGCGGAGCAGATGGTCCAGCCTCGTTCGGCGGCCACGGGTTCGGGATCGGCTGCGGCGCTCGGACGTAGGTGGGAGCAGGAGCGGCCGATTGGCGTCACGG
>PKYB01000077.1 GCA_003133565.1 Solirubrobacterales bacterium | reverse complement strand
CTCGACCTGCTTGCCGAAGTCCTCGGCGAGCGTCTCGATCGCGGCGTCCGACAGCGTCTGCGTCAGCGTCGCCATCTCGCCGAGGGCCATCAGGTTGCGGATGATCTCGGGTACCGCAACACCGAAGTACTCGGCGACGTCCTTGACCGTCGAGCCGGAGTTGATGCGGACGAGGTCGGTGGCGCCCAGCGCACTGTTGTCGATCGGTGCGACGGTGTCGTCATAGGTACCGCGGCGCCGGCGTCCGCGGCGCGGCGGACGTCGTGGCGGCTGGCTCGCGGGACCGCCGGCGGTGCGCCGCGACGCCTGGGAGTCGATCACCACGCGCCGCCGTCCGCCCGGTCCGATCGCCCCCGGCCGCTGCTCACCCTGGCGTGAGTCACGCGTCGGGCGACTGCGCGCCGCGGCGTCGCCACCGGCGCCATCGCCCGCGCCGTTCTCCCCTGCGCTCTCCTCGCCACCGATCACTGGCGCCGCGACGGCGGCAGCCACAGGCGCTGCCACGGCGGTCGCTGTCGCCGCGGCGTGCGCCCTTGCAGCCGGTGCCGGCGCCTCCCGCGTCGCCGTCGCCGTCTGGACGCTCTCAGTCTCGGCGTCCGAAGCGCTGCCCTCGCCAGCAGTCTTCGCCGCGCTTGCCTTTGCTGCTGCGCCACCGCCGAGCGCTTTCAGCGCCGCATCCTCGTCGACGCTCGACGCCGCGGCCTTCACTTCAATGCCTGCGCTCGTCAGTTTGGCGATCAGCTCTTTGGTGCTGATCCCCTGTTCCTTCGCTATTTCATGAACGCGCTTCTTAGCCATCAACCAATCGATTCTACGGTCTGTATGTGTCTTCCTTTGCGCGATCGGCCCGAGCCCGGGCGCCGCGCCGCTGCGCGGGCCGCCACTCGGGGCCGCTTAGGAAGCTGCCGGCGCGTCGCCGGCCTCGGGCGCAGGCGCCGCTGACGCCACGCCTACCTCGAGCGCCTGGTGGGCCTCGAGGCCGCAGTAGCGCGACCCGGGCAGCGAAGCATTCGGACAGCGGCGGCCGTTGGACATGATTGCCGCGCAGCGCCCCTGAAGCTCTTCTTCCTCGTAGCCGTGCTCGGCCTCTTCGGCGGCGAACTCGCTCTCGGACTTGATGTCGACGCGCCAGCCGGTGAGCCGCGCCGCAAGTCGCGCGTTCTGGCCCTCGCGGCCGATCGCCAGCGAGAGCTGATCGTCGGGCACGATCACCGTCGCCTGTTTGGCGTTGTCGTCGACCAGCACCTCGCGGACGCGCGCCGGCGAGAGTGCCTTGGCGACGAACCGGGCGGGCTCGTCGTTGTACGGGATGATGTCGATCTTCTCGCCGCGCAGCTCGGAGACGACCATCCGCACGCGCGAGCCGCGCGGGCCGACGCAGGCGCCGACCGGGTCGACACCGTCGGCGTGCGAGATGACCGCGATCTTCGAGCGGTAGCCGGGCTCGCGCGCAACGTTGGCGATCTCGACGAGCCCGTCGGCGATCTCCGGGACCTCGAGCTCGAACAGCTTCTTGATCAGCTCGGAGTCGCGGCGCGAGACGATGATGCTCGGACCCTTGGTCGCCGGCGAGACCTCCTTGATCACGGCCTTGATCCGCTGCGAGTGGTCGTAGCGCTCGCCCTCGACCTGCTCTGACTTCGGCAGCAGCGCCTCGACGCGCTCGCGCAGTTGGACGAGCGTGTAGCGCGAGTCTGACTGCTGCACGATGCCGGTGATCAGCTCGCCGACGCGGTCGCGGTACTCCTCGAACATCATGTCGCGCTCGGCCTCGCGGATCCGCTGGAGGATCACCTGCTTGGCGGTCTGGGCGGCGATCCGGCCGAAGTCGCCCGGCGTCACATCGCGCTCGTCGATCTGGTCGCGGTACTGCTCAAACTTCGCCGGGTCGATCTCCGGGTCTTCGGGCTCGCGCATCTCGCCGGTCTCGGGATCGATCGTCGTCCCTTCGTCGATCGTCTCGACGATCAGGTGCGCTTCGAGCCGCTCGGGAATGATCAGCTCGATCACGCGGAAATCGGCGGTCTCGCGGTCGATCTCGACGCGCGCATACTTGGCCGAACCGGGTTGCTTCTTATAAGCGGACAGGAGGGCGTCCTCGAGCGCGACCATCAGCTTCTCGGGCTCGATGCCCTTCTCGTGAGCGAGCGCGTGCATCGCATCCAGGATCTCGCGTGACATGCCTTACTCCTCCACCAGGTGGGATCGTTCGATCGCCGTGTAGGGAATCGCGACAAGCCCTTCCGGCGCCGCGAGCGTGACCTCCTCGCTCGAAGCCCCCACAAGCTCGCCCACGAGACTGTGCTTCTCAAAGGACTCGCAGCCCGCGGCGATGCGCACGCGCGCGCGCCGGCCAACGAAGCGGCGGAAGTGCTCAGGCTTGGCCAGCGGTCGCCGCGGACCGGGCGAGCTGACCTCGATCGTGTAGCGCTCGTTGAGGTCGCCGTCGCCCCCGAGCGTCTTCGCGACGCGCTCGCAGTGCGCGAGCGTGACGCCGTCGGGATGATCGATGAAGACCCTCAGCGTGCTCCCCGAGCGCTCCACGAGCAGCACTTCGAGATCGGGCTCGGAGGCCGCGAGGAGTGTCTCGATTTGGCTTTGTATCTGGTTCATGACGAAAAAAAAGCGGGCTATCGCCCACTTCCGAAAAGGGACCGCCACCGCATGTTGCGACGGCGCGAAAGCTGTATCCCCAGAATAGCACCGCCGCCGCGACGATCCGCGGCCTAGGCTCTGACCGCGAGCTCCTCGATCGCGTCCAGCAGCGCCCCGGCGATGTCCGCTTTTGGGCTGCGACGCAACAGTCGCTCGCCGTCGGCGCTGATCAGCGTGACCTCGTTTTCGATCGCGTCAAAGCCGATTCCGGGCTCCGCGATGTCGTTGTAGACGATCAGGTCGAGCTGCTTTCCGACCAGCTTCGCGCGCGCGCGCTCGAGCCCACCGGCGCCGTGCTCGGCGGCAAAGCCGACGAGCGTCTGGTTCGAACGACGGCGAGCGCTGAGCATCGCGAGGATGTCCGGGCTCGCCTCGAGCTCGAGCGTCAGCCGCTCCTGCTCCCGGCGCGAGAGCTTGCCGTTCAGCTTCCCGACGGGCACGAAGTCGGCGACCGCGGCGCACATCACCAAGACATCGGCGCCGTCGAGTTCTGACTCGCAGGCGCGCGCGAGCTCGGCCGCGCTCTCAACGTCAACGTAGCGGATCCGCGGGTCGCGCTCGAGCGCAACGTTGGCCGCGATGACGACGACCTCGGCGCCGCGCTCCGCGGCCGCGCCGGCGATCGCAAACCCCATCCGTCCCGAGGAGCGGTTGCCGATATAGCGCACAGCGTCGATCGCCTCGCGCGTGCCGCCGGCGGTGACGAGCACCCGCCGCCCGCTCCAGCCGCCAACCTCGTAGAGCCCGCCGCGACCGCGCGCCGTGCCGCCCGCGCCCGCGCCCGCGTCGTCGAGCGCGCCATCAAGCCCCCCGTCGTCGCGCGCGTCAAACCGCCCCGCACCGCCAACCCCGAGCTCCGCCTCGACCGCCGCGAGCAGCTCCGCCGGCTCGGCCAGGCGGCCGATCCCGTACTCCCCCGGCGTCCCCAGACGGCCGACCCCCGGCTCGATCACGCGCACGCCCCGCGCCGCCAGGAGCGACAGGTTCGCCTGCGTCGCCGGGTGCTCATACATCCGCGAGTTCATCGCCGGCGCGACGAGCAGCGGGCAGCTCGCGGCGAGCGCCGCGGTGCACAGCAGGTTGTCCGCGAGGCCGTGGGCGAGCTTGGCGAGCGTGTTCGCCGAGGCCGGCGCGATCAGGAAGACATCGGCGCGGCGGACAAGCTCGAGGTGGCTCGCCGGGTCGTGCTCTGGCAGCGGCTCACCGGGATAGGAGCCCCGCAGCGGGTCGCGCTCGAACTCGCTGCGCAGCACGGCACCGCCGCTGAGCGCCGCAAACGAGGCCGCACCGACGAAGCGCTGCGCGTTCGGGGTCTGGATCACGCGCACCGAGTGACCTGCCTCGGTCGCGAGACGTACCACCTCGAGTGCTTTGTAGGCGGCGATGCCGCCGCTCACCCCGAGCAGCAGTTTGGGCATNNCGCGCTTGGCGGCGACGATCACACTCGCGTAATTGGAGTCGACATGCTCGAGCAGGTCGTCGATGCGGGGAGAGATCACAACACGGAGTCTAGCGTGCCGGCCCCGCGCCATCGCGCTGGCTCAGATAAAGCGCCTCCAGCTCGCGCACCGCGTCGTCCAGAACGTCGTTGACGATCACGAACGGAAACTCCTCGCGCGCAGCCAGTTCGGTTTCGGCAACCGCGAGCCGCTCGGCGATCGTCGCCTCCGCTTCGGTGCCGCGAGCCTGCAGTCGCTGGCGCAGAACGTCTAAAGACGGTGGCGCGATGAACACGAGCACGGCGCCGGGGATCGCGTCGCGCACCTGACGGGCCCCCTGGACCTCGAGCTCCAGCATCACCGGCGTGCCGGCGCGCGTGCGCCGCTCGAGCTCGCCGCGCAGCGTGCCGTAGCGATGGCCGGCGTAGTTCGCGTGCTCGATGAACTCGCCCGCGGCGAGCCGGCGGTCAAACTCCGCGTCCGACAAAAAGTAATACGCGACGGCATCCTCTTCGTAGAGGCGCGGCGCGCGCGTGGTCGCCGAGATCGACAGCTGGAGCTCGGGCCGGTGCTCGCGCAGCGCGGCGATCAGCGACCCTTTGCCGACACCCGAGGGCCCGGTGATCACGAAGATGTCCGACATCCCCGTGCACCGTATCGAGCGATGCGGTCAGCGGTGGAGCATCGAGACCAGCTCGCTGCGCTGGCGCTCGGAGAGCCCGCCGATCGTCTTGCTCGGCGAGATGCGGCAGTAGTGGAGGATCTTGTTCACCTTCACCCGGCCGTACTTCGGCACGGCGAGCAGGATGTCGAAAACCTTCGCCGTCTCGACGTACTCCGGCGGCTGCAGCAGCAGCTGCTGAATCGAGCGTCGGCCGGCTTTCAGGTCGCGCTTGAGCTGGGCTCGCTGCGAGCGAATCTCGTTCGCGCGCGCGAGTGCATCAAGCCGCTGGTTGATCGAGCGCTCCGGTGTTGCGATCGACTTGCGGAGCGTTTCTGGACCGGGCGCCATGGGCGGCGAGTGTATCGCCTCAGCGCCTGCATTCAAGGACCAATTCGCAGATTCGCCTCGACGTCTACTTGAGGTTCTTAGTCGTGAACTCTGAGGCCGAGGTTTCAGCTTCTTTGCAGGTAAATTCGCCACACCCCCGCGAGGCCCCAGCGCTATGACCCCGCATTTTCCGCAAAAAGTCGGGCCAGTTCAGCGCTGATTCGGGCACCCGCGGCAGGGTCGCGGAAGCTCTCCGTGCCGACAGCGACGAGCAGCGCCCCAACCTCGAGCAGTGCAGCGGCATCGGCGCCCGAACTGACGCCGCCCATACCGACGATCGGAATCGCCACCCGCTCGGCGACGCTGGCGACCTGTGCGAGGGCGACGGCGCGGATCGCCGGACCGGACAGCCCGCCGCTGCCGCCGCCGAGCCACGGCTTTCCACCGTAGCCGAGAGCCATCGCGCGCAGCGTGTTGATCAGCGACACGGCGTCCGCCCCGCCCTCCTCGGCAGCACTCGCGCAGGCTCCGACGTCGGCCGTGTTCGGAGTCAACTTGACTATGAGCGGCTTCTGCGTAAGCGGCCTCAGCTCTTCAAGAAGTAAGCGCAGACCGCGTGGGTCAGCGCCGATGTCAAGCCCCGTCGCGACGTTCGGGCAGGAGACGTTGAGCTCGATCGCCGCGACCTCGCTGCGGTCCTCGAGCGCCGCGAGCAGCGCCACGAACTCCGCCGCGGTCGAGCCCATGACGTTCGTGATCAGCGGCACGCCGAGCTTTGCGTACTCGCCCAGATGCTCATCCAGGTAGCCCTCGATGCCGGGGTTCGGCAGGCCGATCGAGTTGATCATCCCCGCCGCGGACTCCCACAGTCGCGGTGGCGGATTGCCGGCGCGGGGGGCGAGCGTCACGGTCTTTGAGACATACGCCGAGAAGGGAAAACGCTCGATCAGCTCTTCGCCGAAACACGCGCGCGCTGCGAGCACATCGAAGCAGCCGGAGGCGTTGATCACCGGGTGGGCGAGCTCGATGCCGCAGAAGTCGATCACACGAGCACCGCTGCGTCGAGCACCGGACCGTCGACGCAGATCCGCTTGTAGCCCTCCGTCGTCTCGACGACGCAGCCGTAGCAGGCGCCGAAGCCGCAAGCCATCGGCGCCTCCAAGCAGAGCTGGGCTGCCACGCCATGGCGAAGCGCTCGGACCCGCAACGCCTCGAGCAACCCGGGCGGTCCGCAGCCGTAGAGAACGAACTCGCCACCCTCTCCGAGGACGCGATCGAGCAGGTCCGTGACCGGACCGTGGTGACCGACCGAGCCGTCGTCGGTCGCGACCTCGGGATTGTCGAAGAGGCTCGCGCCGGGCGCCCGCTGCGCGTCGCGAAACCCGAGCAGCGCCCGTCCGCCCCACGCTTCCTGAAACATCGCCAGCGGCGGTATGCCGACGCCACCGCCGACGAGCAGCGCCTCCTGTCCGTCCTCCGGCGGCACGAACCCCCGGCCGAGCGGACCGACCAAATACATGTCGTCCCCGGCCTCGAGCTCACACAGACGCCTGGTGCCGGGCCCGACGTCCTCGAGCAGGAAAGCGACCCGCCGTTCACCCCGGGCGGCCAGCGCGGATATCGCGCGGCCAAGGAACGGCCGCTCGTCCTCACCCCCACCCCAGCGCTCGACGGCCGCCAGCATGTAGAACTGACCCGGTGCCGCCGGCGTCGCATCGTCGGCGACTTCGAGCACGACGTAGGCACCAAGCTCAACGCGACTTACCACGACCGCGACGCGGCGACCGAAGGGCGCGCTCACGGACGGTGGATCTCCTGCAGCGAGACGACCGCCGGCTCGCCCTGGCGGGCGGCGCGGATCGCGCTGATCGCCGCCTGGCCCCCGGCGAGCGTCGTGATCGCCGGGATACCGCGGGCCATCGCGGCCCGGCGGATCTCCCATCCGTCGCTGCGCGCACCGGAGCCGGTCGGCGTGTTGATCACGAGGTCGACGTCGCCGCGGGCGATCCAATCGACCACGTGCGGCGAGCCTTCGCCGACCTTGTTGAGCGTCGTCACCGGCACACCGAGCCGCTCGATCGCCGCCGCCGTGCCGCTCGTCGCGACGATGCGGAAGTCGAGCTCGCAGAGCTGCGCCGCGAGCGCGGCGCCGGTCGGCTTGTCGGCGTCGGTGACGGTGATGAAGGCGGTGCCGATGTTCGGCAGCGCCGAGCCGGCTGCGGCCTGGGCCTTGGCGAAGGCGGTCGGGAAGTCGGCGGCGATCCCCATCACCTCGCCGGTCGAGCGCATCTCGGGCCCGAGCAGCGAGTCGGCGCCGCGGAAGCGGTTGAACGGCAGCACCGCCTCCTTGACGCAGACGTGCGTGCCGCGCATCGGCTCGGGCGGCAGCTCGAGCTCTGCGATGCTCGCGCCGAGCATGATGCGGCAGGCGAGCTTGGCGAGCGGGAAGCCGATCGCCTTGGAGACGAACGGCACGGTCCGCGACGCGCGCGGGTTGGCCTCGATGACGTAGAGCTCATCGCTGCCGACGACCGCGAACTGAACGTTCAGCAGTCCGACGACGCCGAGCGCGAGCGCGATCTTCGTTGTCTGCGCGGCGATCAGCGCGAGCATCTCCTCGCCGAGCGAATGCGGCGGCAGCACGCAGGCCGAGTCTCCCGAGTGGATCCCGGCCTCCTCGACGTGCTGCATCACGCCGGCGACCCAAACCTCGCTGCCGTCGCAGAGGGCGTCGACGTCAACCTCGATCGCGTTTTCGAGGAAGCGGTCGAGGAAGATCTCGCGACCGTCAGCGCCTGCCGTCGAGCGCTCGAGATAGTCCGCGAGATCCTCGCGCCCGTAGACGATCTCCATCGCCCGCCCACCGAGCACATAGCTCGGGCGGACCAGGAGCGGGAAGCCGACCTCCTCGCCCTTCTCGAGCGCCTCGTCGAGCGTCCGCGCCGTCGCGTACGGCGCGGCCTGGCAGCCGAGCTCGTCGAGCAGCGCGCCGAAGCGCCCGCGGTCCTCGGCGACGTCGATTGCGTCGACGCTCGTGCCGAGCAGCTTGACGCCGGCGCGCTCGAGGCCCGCGGCCAGCCGCAGCGGCGTCTGGCCACCGAACTGCACGATCACGCCCTCGGGCGCTTCGAGCTCGATCACACCAAGCACGTCCTCGAGCGTCAGCGGCTCGAAGTAGAGGCGGTCGGAGGTGTCGTAATCGGTCGACACCGTCTCGGGGTTGCAGTTGATCATCACGGCGTCGCGCCCGCATTCGCGGACCGTCATCGCCGCGTGCACGCAGCAGTAGTCGAACTCGATGCCCTGCCCGATCCGGTTGGGGCCGGAGCCGAGGATCACGACGCTCGCCCGCCCCCCGCGTTCGACCTCGTGCGTCGGCGCGCCGTCGCGCGCCGGGCGCTCCCAGCCCGAGTAGTAGTAAGGGGTACTCGCGGCAAACTCGGCGGCGCACGTGTCAACCGACTTGAACGTCCGCACACCGCCGAAGGCCGCCACGCCGTCGTCGGCGGCGATCGCCGCGAACTCGCGCAGGAACCAGGGATCGATCGCGGTTGCTTCGTACAGCTGCTCGACGCTCGCACCGCGACGCAGCGCTTCGAGCAGCTCGTCGAAGCGGCTGGCGCCCGGCTGCGCCACGCGCGCGAGCAGCTCGGCCAGCGGCAGGTCGAGCTGCGCGTGCACGTCGAGCTCGCGCGAGCGCATCGCCTTGAGGAATGCCTGGGCGAAGGTGCGCCCGATCGCCATCGCCTCCCCGACCGAGGTCATGTGGGTGCTCAGCACCGTCTCGCTGCCGAGGAACTTCTCGAACGCGAAGCGCGGCCATTTGACGACCACGTAGTCGATCGTCGGCTCGAAGCTCGCCGGCGTCGCCCGGGTGATGTCGTTGGGGATCTCCTCGAGCGTGTAGCCGACGGCGAGCCGCGCAGCGATCTTGGCGATCGGGAAGCCCGTCGCCTTGGAGGCGAGCGCCGAGGAGCGCGAGACGCGCGGGTTCATCTCGATCACGACGATCTCGTTTGTCAGCGGGTTGACCGCGAACTGCACGTTCGAGCCGCCGGTCTCGACGCCGAT
>PKYB01000090.1:7587-16374 GCA_003133565.1 Solirubrobacterales bacterium | reverse complement strand
CATCGCTCGATCCCGGCGCAAACCGGGCCGCAGTGAGGGCGCTCCTCGGCGGCTAAGCGGAGCGGGTCCAGCGGAGATGTTTGGCGCCGATCACGTGCCCGCCGTGTGCGGGTCCGGACGTTGCACTCAGGCCGTGCGGTCCTCACCACTACTGCGGCGCGAGACGCCGTCCTCGTCCGCTGCGGCAGAAACGGCCGCTGCCACGGCGGTGACGACATCGCCGTTGAACACGCTCGGAACAATGTAGTCGGCGGCGAGTTCGGCGTCGCCGACGGTCGCTGCGATGGCGTGCCCGGCGGCGACCTCCATTCGCTCGGTGATGGTGCGAGCGCGAACGTCCAGAGCTCCGCGAAAGATGCCCGGGAACGCCAAGACGTTGTTAATCTGGTTGGGGAAATCGGAGCGGCCCGTGGCCACCACCGCGGCGAGACCTACGAGCTCCCCGGGCATCACCTCGGGCGTCGGGTTGGCCATCGCGAACACGACCGCATCCGCAGCCATCGAGCGGATTCCGTCAACGCTCACTGCCCCCGGCTGAGAGAGACCCACGAATGCGTCGGCGCCCGCGAGCGCTTCGTCGGCGGAGCCGATGAAACCTTCCGGGTTGGTGCGCTCGGCGTAGAGCTCTTTCTGCGGGGACAGTCCCGGCCGGCCGCGATAGAGCGTTCCGGTGCTGTCGACCCCGATCACGTGGCGCACGCCCGCTGCCAGCAGCGTGTCGGTGACCGCCACGCCGGCGGCGCCGACGCCGGTCACAACCACCTTGACCTCGTTGATCCGCTTGCCAACGACGCGCAACGCGTTGAGAAATGCCGCCAGCACCACGATCGCGGTGCCGTGTTGGTCGTCATGAAACACGGGGATATCGAGCGATGCGCGCAGGCGCCGCTCGATTTCGAAGCAGCGCGGGGCCGCGATGTCCTCAAGGTTGATGCCGCCGAAGCCCGGAGCGATCGCCTCGACGGTCGCGACGATCCGATCAGTGTCCTTCGTGTCGAGGCAGATCGGCCACGCGTCGACTCCGCCAAACTCCTTGAACAGCTGGGCCTTGCCTTCCATGACCGGCATCGCGGCCGCCGGGCCGATGTCGCCCAAGCCAAGGACGGCACTGCCGTCGGTGACGACGGCGACGGTGTTGCGCTTAATCGTCAGGTTCCAGACGGACTCCGGATCCTCGGCGATCGCTTGACAAACGCGCGCCACGCCGGGCGTGTAAGCCATTGAGAGGTCGTCACGCGTCTTGATCGGAGCCTTCGAGCTCATTGCGATCTTGCCGCCCAGATGCAGCAAGAAAGTGCGATCGGAGACGTGTTCCACGACGACGCCCTCGAGTTGCTGACACGCGGCGACGATCGCCTCGGCGTGGCGCTCATCGGTCGCGAGCACACTCACGTCGCGCGTCTTGTCCCTGGAGCTCACGCGAACCAGGTCAATCGCGTCGAGCAACCCCCCGGCGTCGGCGATCGCGCGGGCGAGGTCGGCGAACGCTTCCAGCCGGTTGTCCAAGCGGACGCGAAGCGTGAGACTGAATGATGCCGAGTGATGCGTCATGACAGCCCTCCAGTTCCGGCCCGCCGCATTCTCAGAGGGCCTCGATGTGCTCGTGCGGCGATGCGCAGGCGGCAGTGGTTTGACACCTGAGCGACGACCGATAAGACTACTGAAAGGTTTCAATGACCGGCCCGTTTCTCGGCATCGGCGCGGGTTGGTTCGAGCGTGAACACTCGATTTACCGGTTCGGTTCCTCGCAGGCCACGAGCGTCGCCTGGCTCGCGGCCGGTTTGCGGCGAGTGTTCCCTGAGACTCGAACCGGGACCCCCTTGATTACGAGAGCCTGATTCCCAGGACTTCAGCTCTGACAGGTGATTTCACGGGCTCTCACGTACTCTCACGTGATCGCAGATTTGCGGAGTGCGGGACATATTTCGGGACACGGCTTTGGGCGATAGTCGGTCGACCTCCGAGCCGATCGAAGCACCAGGGCCGGTGGTCGCCGCCGTGCGCCTTGAGTCGCGGCGAGCAGCTGCGTGTGCGCGCTAGCGGCGCAGCACGAGGTCTGGCTTGCGTTGCGCGGCGATATGCCGCGCGAGTGCTTCGTCAAGGAGACTCGCTGTGACTGGCTTGTTGAGGTAGTCGTCCATTCCGGCGGCGAGACATTTCTCGCGATCGCCGGGCAGCGTGTAGGCGGTCAGCGCGATTATCGGCACATGGGTTTGCCCTTGCTCGCGGTGGCGGATCTTGCGGGTGGCCTCGTAGCCGTCGGTGCCGGGCATCTGGCAGTCCATGAGCACCGCGGCGTAGGCGGTGTGCTGGGTGGCAGCCACTGCCTGATTACCGTCGCCAACGAGGTCCACCTGGTAGCCCATGTTTTCGAGCAAGCGAGCCGCAACGATCTGGTTGACTGGGTTGTCGTCAGCGACGAGGATCACCTGCTCGGACTTGGCATCGTCCGATAGCCCTGGCGTGGATCGCGTCGCGAATGGTTGCAGGGGCGCGACCGGTTGGTCGCCCGCGGTGGCTAGCGACAGGTTGACCTCGAACCAGAATGCGCTGCCCTTTCCGAGCTCGCTCGTAGCGCCGATCTCGCCGCCCATCGCTTCGATCAATCGCTTCGAGATCGTCAGGCCGAGACCGGTGCCGCCGAATCTCCGTGCCGTCGAGTTGTCGGCCTGGGTAAACGGTTCAAAAAGTCGCGGCAGCGTGCTCGGCTCGATACCAATTCCGCTGTCGGCCACTTCGACTCGAACGCGTGTCGTGCCAGCCACTGGCGTGCCCTTTGCGGTGACGGTGACCGTGCCTCGGTCGGTGAACTTGACGGCGTTGGAAACGATGTTTGTCACCACCTGGCGCAGGCGCGGACCGTCGCCGAAGAGCCACGTCGGTAGCTCGCTGTCGATGTCGACGACGAGCTCGATGCCTTTACCGCGCGCCGCTGGCAGCAGCATCGCGCAGGCCTCACCGATCGTTCCACGCATCGAGAAGGTGTTTACGTCAAGCACGATCTTGCCGGCTTCGATCTTCGAGTAGTCGAGGATGTCGCCGATCACAAGCAGCAGTCCGTGCGCCGCGGACCGCGCCATGTCGATGTACTCGTGCTGCTGGCGGTCTAGCTCGGTATCCAACACGAGGTCAGTCATGCCGATCACGCCGGCGAGCGGAGTGCGCAGCTCGTGGCTCATCGTCGCCATGAACATCGATTTCGCGTTCGATGCCTCGACCGCCTCGTCGCGCGCGAGCGCATTGGACTGCGCGGCTTGCCTTGCCTCTTCCGCGCTCGCGCGCAGGGCGGCCACCTTCTCGCGGGCCATGCGCACAATCGCGTCGCGCGCCGCGAGCGAGCGAACGTAGAAGAAGACGAACGCCATCAGCAATAGCAGCATCGCCGCGGCCGCCCCGAACTTAGCCTCGTCACGGGAATCGCCTGCGCTGGCCGCGTCTACTCGGCTGATCTGGCCGAGTACGCGCGACAACGCAGTGCCGCGAGCGATTAGCTCTGTCTGCAGTCTCGGAATCAGTGTCGGACTGCGCACCGCAACGACGACGAGTCCTTGCACGGACAAGGCGTAGATCTGCGCCACGATCGGCTCGATTGTGGCCAAATCTGAACGCCCGCGCGCGAGCAGGCTTGACGGCGCGGCACGCTGGGAGCTGCTCGTCAGTCCGCCCGAGATCGCCGCCTCGTAGCTGTGGATCTCGGTCCGAATCGTAGACGTCGAGCTGCCGACCTGACCGTGGGCGTTGAACGGGACGGACTGAAGCTCAGACAGGTCGAGCGTGAGTGTGGTGATCTGCAACTGCGCTTGGCGGCTGACCCTGCCTTGGGCCATCACCGTCCAGACGCCAGCAATCGCACCCACCGTCAGAATGAGCGCGAGCAGCGGGACGAGCAGCCTGTGACGGATTATGTTCACGGGAACAGCATCCATCGACCAACGTCTCGCCCGAACTGAGCCAGCGGCGTCAGCACGGACGAGTGTTAGCTCAGCGCGATGACGCGGGGGCGTGTCTCTCCGGGGCGCTACCGCTCTGGGTCGACTGCGGTGGCGTCACACACTCGAAGGGGCGCTGGTCGCGTCGAGACGCGCAGCGCCTGACGCTGAGCAGCTAGAGCGACGGCGCGGTCGTGGGCCCGAGCCTTGTCGGGCCGGGTATCAGCTCCATGACGAAGTGTGGACCGATGTCCGGGATCTCAAACGCGTCCGAGACCACGCGGAGACCCGCCCGCTCATAGAGAGAACGGGCGGGAGTACGAGCGTTGCACCAGATGCGGCGCGCCCCACGCGTCGTCGCGTGACGGAGCAGCGCCTCGAGCACGAGCGTGCCGGCGCCTCTGCCACGAGCGTGTGGTGCTGTCGCCATGCCGCGTACGCGCCACGCGCCGACCTCTCCGTCGGGCGCGACGAAGCCGACCGCGATCAGCTCCTCACCGTCGAAGGCGCCAACCGCGAACGCGGCGGGGGGCTCGTGCGAAGCCAGCTGTTCGAGCGTCTCGTGCGGTCGCAGGACGGCCTGCCGCAGCCGCCGCGTCTGCGCGAGCGGCACAGCCCGCACAAGCACATCTACCACGGCCGAGATCCTAGCCGCGGAGGCCACGGCTTCGGCCGTTCAGGCCGTGGTGCGCATCGCGCTGGACTGTGCTGCCAGGCCCAGACTGGGCGGTACGCCAGCCGCCCGCGTTGACTGCGATGAGACTGCGCGGCCCGCGCAAGCGAATCGTCCTCATCGCGGCGAGTATGCACTTCGACCAATGTGACTGCTCCGCAAAATGCGGTCACACTCGATACCCCACCCGAGCTAGGCGCCTGGCGCGAGCAGAAGCATGCGACCGAGTTACTGGGCGATCGACTGTGCTGAGTTTGGATGGGAGCCGGAGCTCGCGTTACTTACCCGAGCTATAGAGGTGGCTCGTCCTCTGCGACGCGAGCCCTAGCGCGGACGCGGTTCAGGCGACGGCCACGCCGCCGTCTCGCGACAGCTTGACGTATCGCGTTCGACGGTCACGGTCGCGGATTTGCGCCTGCACTGCGTGAACCTCCGCACGTCTACCGGTAGGCAACCATCCACGCCCCGCCGAGCCCACGATCAAGGTGTGCGCCTTCGCCCCACAGAACGCAAGGCTCTCGGCCTGCGTGCTGCCGTACCACAACGGCAGGCTGGCCTGCTGCAGCGTCTCGACCGCCTCGGGGACTCGATCGGTGACCAGGCCGAGCTCCGACAGACCGCGCAGCTCGCCGGGATCAAATGCGCCGGACACGCCTGAGTCAGCGACCCCGTGATGCGCGATGATCTCCACGATGTTGCCAGCTGGGTCCAAAGCGTAGGAAGCTCTGGCGTCCCAGAAGTCGAAGTCAAACGTCGTCTGCCCGTTGGAGTCAGATAGCAGCCGCCCGGCGCCGGACAGCCACCGCTTTGCCTCCGCGAATCGGTCGCCCGGAGCCAGGAACGCGAAGTGGTAGAACGGAGCGCTGTCGTCGTCCGTTTCAGTGAACCGCAGGCGGGCTGGCCCGACCGCATATCCAGTCGGCGCGTCCGCACCAGAGATCCTGCCCAGCCCCAGATCCTCCACGTAGAAGCGATCAACCCCGCTCTGGACCGCCCTCGGCACCAAGAGCTCGACATCGACGATTTCAACACCGCTCGACACCGACACACCTATAGCGGCTGACTTCCGCCCTTGTCGCCATGTCGGGCACGCTCATCCCGACGCCAGCTGTCGGTCGAGACCGGAAGCGGAGCCGGACCCTCGGCGAGCAAAGCAGCGCCGAGGCACCAGATGCCTGCGTTCCCCGCTCTTTGCCAACGCTGTCGCGATTCTTGAGAGCAGTCACGCGACCCGACCGTTACCCAGTTGTCCCTTCGCGCGAGAGCCATACGTGATCCTGTGCGACAGCGGGCGTTCTGCTTTCCTCGTGAATGAGGGCCGCAACGGCACGGTGGTGTTCGCTGTCGCTGACATGAGAAAATCGGTGGTCATGGACTTGGAACTCGTCAACCTCGATTCCCCGACTGAGGTCCGCAGGTTTGAGAAGGGCCGCTTTGAGCTGTACACCGTGGGACCCACGACACTTGGACGCGCGACGTACGAGCCCGGTTGGAAGTGGTCTGAGCACGTCGGCGCGACGATCGGTGAGAGCTCTTGCCAGGTCGAGCACGTCGGGCTGGTCTTGAGCGGACAAGCGGTCGCCAAGATGGACCACGGAGGCGAAGTGGTGATGCGGGCCGGGGACTTCTTCTACATTCCTCCCGGTCACGACAGCTGGGTGGTCGGCGACGAACCGTACGTGTCACTCCACATCCTCGGCTCTGAGGATTACGCGGCGGCGTAGACTCGCAAGCAGCTCACCTCTTCCGGACGAGCACCACGAACCGCGCTGCGCGGATCCGCTGCCGCATTTTGCGGGAGTAGCCATCTCCCGCGGCAGCCCAGACGCAGCTCATTTGCGCGAGCAGGAGGTGTGCGCGGTCGTGGCTGTCGAAACTAAGATGGCGTGGATGCCGGCTTCCATTGGGTAGGCGCGTGACGCTGGGCGGGCGCGTGCGGAAAGGATCAAGCGTGGGACAACCCGTTGTGCACTTCGAGGTCATCGGCAAGGATCCGGTCAGCCTGCGTGGCTTCTTCAACGAGCTGTTCGGATGGGAGTGCGACACCAGTGGCACGGTCGCTGAAGCGGTTTCCGAACCATCCAACTACGGCTTCATCGAACGGCTCACCACAAGCGACGGCAGCGGCATCCCTGGCGGTATCGGCGGTGGTGAGGGCTATGAGCATCACGTTGTGTTCTACGTGGGTGTGGCTGATGTAGAAATTGCGCTGCAGAAAGCCGAGGGTCTGGGCGGACAGCGTCAGATGGGCCCCGCGACTGCGCCGAATGGCCTCGTCGTCGGCCACTTCACCGACCCCGAGGGCAATCTCATCGGGCTCGCCAGCGTCACCTAAGACCGCAACGACGACGCCCCCGCAGCCTCTCGGTAGAGGCTCTCGCTCAATCTCGAAGCGACAGTCTCCGCCAGCCCCAGGCTCGCGGCTGCCCGGAGCGAGCAGGGAGCGTCTGGCGGACCTGGTCAGCGTGTGCGACCACAGCGCAGGTCGGCGTCGAGCGGGCCGATCCTGTACTGCGCGAGGTTCGGCGCCACGCCGGTGAAGCCACCGCTCGTGCAGTTCTGCCGCGCCTGCGTGAGGGTTGCGTCGGTTCCGGCTACCCAGTCGGGCAGCTGGCCGTTGAAGGCCATCGGTGTTGTCTGCGCCGTCAGCCCCGTGATCTCCTTCCACTGGGCGCTCGTGGAATAGATCCCAATCGGTCCGGTGGCGCCGGCGTTCTGCAGGCCGACGATGAAGCCCTGCAGCGCGGCGATGTTGAGCTGGTAGGTGCCAGCCCAGCTCGCCATCAGCTCGACGTCCAGCCACCATGGCGCGGTCTTGGCCGCGACCGGGTCGAGCGCGGCGACGAGCCGGAAGGACTGGGCGGAGCGCTGCTCGCCGTAGATGTACGAACAGGCGTTGGTCAGCAGACCCTTACAGGCACCGTAGGCTGGCGCGGTGCCGACGCTAGGCCAGTCCGGAACGTGACTGCCAGGGTTACCGGTGTCGATGTACAGCGACACCGGCGGCTGCTGCGGCCGCTTCTGCCCCGGGGCGGCGCGGGCCCAGTGCAGCTCGCCACTGATGCACCGGTTTGCTTCGTTCGCCAGCCCGCCATTGACACCAACGATCCCGAACAGCGGATTCGACGGGTAGGAACCCGAGCACTGCGGATAGGAGACGTCATAAGCGTTGGTCGGCGACGAGCTGCCGCTCACCGCGACGACCGCCACCACGACGACGATAAAAGCCAGGGCCACCACCGACACCCGTCGCGCTCGGTAGCGGGAACGACTGGCAGGCGCCACGGCAGTCAAGCTACTACGAGGCTGGGCACGCGCGGGGGCCGTCGGGCGCAGTTGCCGCGCAACAGCGGTCGAGCGCCCGACGCCAAGCCGACGCCCGGACTCGAACCGGGACACGGATTTGACCCGCCGGAACGACTGACCACTCCGCGCGCTCCCTGGCACGCGAAAGTAACCGCGCCGAGTTGTCGGCTCTGTGTGTGTCGAGTACATGAGCGTTCGAGGCTCCCTGGTCGAGACTGCGGTGAACCCGCGCGCTGAGCGCTTCGAACGCCGGTCGTGGCTATCCCGACGAAGCGCACCGCCAGCGGGCGCTCACCTCGCGGGGGGTCGCGGCGGACGCCCGGCCGGACCCATGAACGCGAAGACCTGGTCGGTGCCCGGAAGGAGCAGCAGGCCATCGCCGACCGACGGCGTCGGGAAGTGGTTCGCATACCCGCCGAACGGGATCGAGACGACCTCCTTGCCATTGGCCGGGTTGAGGCCGTGCACCGCGTTGTCGCTGCCAATCGTCCAGACCAGTCCATCCGCGATGATTGGTGCGTCGGCGGCGCCGTCGTTGTCGGTCCATAGCTGCTTCAAATGCGGGGCGTTCGTCGAAACCTTGATCGCCGTGACACCGTTCGGGCAGGGTATGTAGACGACCGAGCCGTCCACCGCGTGTCCGCCGTCCGGGTCGCCACTGCACACCGAAAGCGACGCGATCTCGCCCTCCTCGCCACCGAGATGTCCCTGACGCAACAGATAGGCGATGTCCGTCTTGCCGATCTGGAGGACGAAACCATCGACGAGCACCGGATCCCCCGTCCCGAGGTCGAGGTCGTCGGCGCTGAGCGTCTGCCAGTCCTTGGGGTAGAAGATCGACTCGAGGTGCATGGTCGGCGACAGCTCGAGCACCGCGTC
>PKYB01000090.1:0-7530 GCA_003133565.1 Solirubrobacterales bacterium | reverse complement strand
GGACCGTTGGGGCCGGGACAGTCGCCGGCATTCTGACCGTAGGCAATGACAACGAAACCGTGGTCGAGCGCTAGCCCTGGCCGCTGCAGCTGCGCGAGTTGGTCCTCGCCAGCGCTCGGCATCGCAGACTCGTCCAGCTCGACCTTGCCGGTCAACAGGTTCAGCCCGAATAGACGATGCGACGCTTCGACACCATGCGAGGCAGACGGGCCGCTTATCAGGGTGTCCGCGTCGACGAAGATCTCGTGGCGCGTCAAGTCGATTACAGGGGTGCCCGTAATGCCGACCTCAGGCGAGATGTCGCCGCAAGGCAAGTCGCTTGATGGCACGGGCTTCGCCAGGTGACGTGACCACAGGATGCGCCCGCTGCGCGCGGCCATCACATAGACCGTGTCGTTCTCGGTCGCCGCGACGACGCGGCCGTCGGCCACCAGTGGCTCGCCATAGAGCTGCCCGTCGAGGGTCGGCGAGGTCCAAGCCGGCCGCGGTGGCAGCAGCCTGGTCTGCGCCGCGTGGACTCCCGTCGCCTCAGCATTCCCGTGGTAGGTGGTCCAGCTGGAGCCGAAGCCCGAGGCCCGCGACACGCGGCCCGATCCCGCCGTCCCGGCGACCGCGGTGCTGAAGCAGCAGAGCGACGCAGCCGTCATGGCCGCCCCCACAACGAGCGGTCGCCTCAGGCGCCTCCGGGCTCCACGCCGCACAGCCGCCAGTCGAGCCTCTCTTCTCACCCCGCACCCCAAGTAGCGGCCACCGGACACCGAGTCTAGCGGGCGCAGTGCGAACCTTGGAGGACACGGGGGGACTCGTGAGCCGACGCACGTCATCTCGGCCGCGCAACAGCGGTCGAGCGCCTCACGCCCAAGCCGACGCCCGGACTCGAACCGGGGACCCCCTCATTACGAGATCTACGTTTGAACGGCCGCTCAGCTCCATCACGTCATCTCAAGTGCTCTCAGGTGCTCTCAGGTGCTCTCAACTCATCTCATATTTGCGGAGTTCGGGACATATTTCGGGACACGGTTTTGATCTTCGGGGCGACCGAACTCCACACGCCCCAAAGCACAGAAAGGGGAGCGTCCAGCGACCGGCAGCGACGCGCCTTCTTCGCGCGACGAGCGAGAGCCGGGGGAACGACGAGGTCGAGTGCCGACGCTAGCCGGCGAGGCCTTTGTCGCGGAGCTCGGTTAGTGCATGTTCGCTCTTGTTGAGCTCGTCTAAGCCCATGCCTTGCAGAACCGCCGGTGTCTTGGTGAACTGGATCTCGCGGTAGTCGACGACCTGCACGTTGTTCCCCCACGGGTCGTGGAAGTCGAGCGACCCGGAGGGCGGCACTTCTACGCCGCCGCGGCGTAGTGCCGCGCGCACCGCTTCCTTGTCGTCGACGACGAGCCCAAAGTGGCGTGCCTCGTCTGGAGCCTGTGAGCGTCCCGCCGCAATCGCGATGAACTGGTCGCCCATGTCGATGAACGCCATCTGCGCGCCCGCGCGCCCGCGGAGTTCGAAATCGAAGAAGCGCCCGTACCAGATGAGCGCTGCGTCGACGTCGTCTACCTCCAGCGCTACGTGGTTGATCCCGACGAGCCGCGCCATAATCCTCAGCCTAGCGTGCTGCACACAGAGCAATCCTGCGAGCTGCGTGCACACCAACGACACTGTCGTAACGCGCGAAACGCGATCACGCCGTCGCAACGGCGGTCGAACGCCCACGCTCAAGCCGACGCCCGGACTCGAACCGGGGACCCCTTCATTACGAGTGAAGTGCTCTACCAGCTGAGCTACGTCGGCGGGGGGCTGATCGTAGCGGGCGCGTGGTGGGTTCAGCGAGCCCGCTGGTCGTCCTCGGCGGCGACGCGGTACCACGGTAGGGCGATGCGCTCGAGCAGGCCGACGGCGCTGAAGAGCGCGACGCCGATCACCGCCAGGACCGCGACCGTGGCGAAGACGTCGGGGGTCGCGGTCTGATTGGAGTAGGTGAGGATCAGGTTGCCGAGGCCGCTGGTGGAGCCGACCCATTCGGCGAAGACGACACCGATCACCGCCAGTGCGGCGGCGACGCGGAGGCCCGAGAAGAGGTAGGGCAGCGCCGACGGGGCTTGGGCGATGCGCAGCCGCTGCCAGCGTCCGGCGCCGAGCGTTCGCAGCAGATCGAGCAGCTCGGGGTCCGTCGCGCGCAGGCCGTCGACGGTGTTGACGGCGATCGGGAAGAAGCTGACGAGCGCAACGACGATCACCTTCGGCACGATGTCGAAGCCGGTCCAGACGACGACGATCACGGCAATCGCGGGGATCGGGATCAGCTGCGAGATCACAAGCCAGGGGTAGATCGCGCGCTTGACCAGTGGCGAGCTCGACATCGCCACGGCGAAGCTGACGCCGAGGACGATGGCGACGCCGTAGCCGAGCAGGATCTCGCCGAGCGTCGTCCCCGCGCTCGAGGCGAGCACGCTGCGGTCGCGGACGAGCGCCCGCGCGACGTCGACCGGCGAGGGCAGGATCGACTCGCGGTCGCCCGACAGCACGACGTAGAGCTGCCAGGCGCCGATCACGACGAGGCCGAAGATCAGCGGTGGCGCGAGGTGCCGCAGCGCGCGCCGGCGCTCGAGGGACTCGATCGCCCGTGGCTCGCGGCGACCGCCGAGCAGCAGCGCCGTGCGCGACGGGACGTTCATGGTGCGGCCACCGTGAGTCGCAGGCGTGCCTCTTCACGAAGTGGCGCCAGCAGTTGCTCCTTGAGCGCCGCGAACCCCGGCTCGCCGGTGAGCGCCAGCGCGCGCGGGCGGGGCAGCGGCACCTCGAGCGTTGTCGTTATGTGCCCCGGCCGCCCGCACATCACGAGGACGCGGTCGGAGAGGAAGAGGGCCTCCTCGACGTCGTGGGTGACGAGCAGGATCGTCTTGCGGTCGGCCTCCCAGACGCCGAGCAGCCACTCACGCATCGCCTCGCGCGTGAGCGCGTCGAGCGCGCCGAACGGCTCGTCGAGCAGGAGCACGTCGCGGCCGGCGAGAAAGGTGCGCAGCAGCGCTGCGCGCTGGCGCATGCCGCCGGACAGCGCCCGTGGCCAGTGGTCCTCGAATCCGGCAAGGCCGAAAAGCTCGAGCTCGCGGCGGGCGATCTCGCGCGCGGCCGGGCGCCCGGTGCCGGCGAGCTCGAGGCCGAGCGTGACGTTGTCGAGCGTCGTGCGCCACGGCATCAAATGGTCGTTCTGGGGCATGTAGCCGAGCCGCCCCAAAAGCTCCGGAGGCTCGACGCCGTCGATCAGCATCTGGCCAGCGCTGGGGACGAGCAGCCCGGCAAGCATTTTCAGCAGCGTCGTCTTGCCGCAGCCGCTCGGCCCGACGATCGAGACGAACTCGCCACGGCGCAGCTCGAATGAGACATCGCGTAGCGCGGCCACTTCCGCGTGGCGCGAGTCCGCCGCGTAGGTCGCCGAGAGGCCGCACACCTCCAGGCGGGGCGGCGGAGCGCCGCTCATGGCAAGAAGGCGTTGGTGCCGAAGCGCTCCGGGCTGATCGCCGCGCGGATCAGGTGGTGGCGCACGAGCCAGCTCGAAAGGGCGGCGATCTTCGCCGGGACCAGCGTGCCGTCGGGCACGCCGCCGGCGTCGAAGATCGGCAGGTAGGCGGCGAGCGAGGCCCGCGCCAGCTTGGGCTCGATCGACGGGTTTAGCTCGAGCAGGTCGTGCAGGCTGCGCGCCGGATCGGCGAGGGTGTCCGCGTAGCCGTGCACGGTCGCGGCGACGAACGCGCGCACGAGCGCCGGGTTGGCGACGATCAGCCGCGTCGTCGTGAAGGCGACGAGGCCCGGGTAGGCCGGGCCGCCCCACTGGTCGAGCTTGAAGTCGGTGACCGGGTAGCCCCCTACCTGGAGCGTCACGCCGTCGTCGGGCCAGTAGCCGGTGAAGGCGGCGATCTTGCCGGCCTCGAGGTCGGCCACGCCGTTGAAGCCGATCGTCACCGTATGAACCTTCGCCGGGTCGGCGCCGGCGTCGGCGACCACCGTGTCGAGCACCGCCAGGTCCGAAGGCACGCCGGTGATGCCGACGGTCCTGCCGACGAGGCCGGCGGGCGAGCGCAGGTGCTCGCTGGCCAGCGCGATCGGCGCTCCGAGCGGGCGCTGGACGATCGCCATGATCGCCCGCTCGTCGGCGCCCCGGGCGATCTGCTGGGCGACATCGATGCCGTCGGCCAACGCGAAGTCCGCTTTGCCGGCGTTGATCAGCGCGAGCGGGTCGGTCGTCGCTCCCGGCGTGATGATGCGTAGCTCGATCCCCGCCTTGCGGTAGTAGCCGGCCGCCAGCGCGCGGTAGATCCCGGCGTGCACGGCGTTCGGCACGAAGTCGAGGACCAGCGTCACACGCACCGGGTGGCCCGCCGACGGCGCCGCCCGCGGCGTGCTCGTCGAACCGCAGGCACTCAGCGCAGCGCACGCAAGCAGCGCAAGCGCGAAACGGGCGAGAGGCGAGCGCATCGGCTCGGGATTATCGCCGACGGTGCGCGCACCCAGGACGCTGCAACGCAGACCGCGACAAGGTCGCCGCCGCCGGAGCGGTCGCGGGCGAGCCGGCGAGCTGCTCGCTTAGCACGACGGCCTGGCGGGCCCCGCCGACGCCACCAGAACCCGCGCCGGACGCTCGCACGCCTAGCTGTAGACGCAGGCGCGGCCGGCTTCTTCCCATTCGCGGCCGACCGCGAGCAGCACCTCGAGCATCGCCTCGACCGCGGGGGCGCGGTAGCCGGCGGGCATCGCGGCGGAGACCTTGCGGATCGGTGCACCGCCGCCGAGCGAGCGGATGACGACGTCGTCGCGGCCCGCGCGCACCGCAAGATCGGGGATCATCGCGACGCCGACGCCGGCGGCAACGAAGCCGAGGAGCGCGTTGTAGTCGTCGTTTTCGAAGGCGACCATCGGCTCGAAGCCGGCCGCGTGGCAGGCCTGCTTGAGCATCTTCGAATCGGGGCAGTTCGCGGTCGTGCCGAGCATCCAGGGCTCGTCGGCGAGGTCGCGCAGGCGGAGCTTTGGACGCTCGGCGAGACGATGGCCGACGGGCAGCGCGACGTACATCGGATCGTCGAAGAGGTGGACGCAGACGACCGTCTCCGCGGCAACGTGGTTGATGAACGCGATGTCGAGCTCGCCGGCGCGCAGGCGCGGGAGCGCATCTTCGGGCTCGAGCATCTCGACGATCAACTCGATGTGCGGGTGGAGGTTGCGGAAGCGCGCGATCGCCAGCGGCATGACGCTCGCGGCCGCCGATGGGAAGGCGGCGAGGCGCACGCGGCCGGCCGCCAGGCCGATGATCGCCTGGAGCTCGCTTTCGGCGTCGTCAAGGGCGGCGAAGATTGTCTCGGCGTGACGCACCAGCACTTCGCCGGCATCTGTGACGCGGGCGCCCTGCGCCGTGCGCTTGACGAGCACCGTGCCGGTCTCGGCCTCGAGCGTCGCCACCTGGCGTGAAACGGCGGGCTGCGTGTACCCGAGCACCGCGGCCGCGCCGGAGAAGGATCCCTGGCGGGCGACTTCGCGCAGGACTCCCAGGCGGGTCGTGTTCAGCATTACCCAGGGTTATAGCAGACCAAGGACATCCATATTTGTATTTATGGGGCTGTGGGCGGAAAATTGAACCAGCGCAACCCCGTCGCACGAACACAGATGGGGAGCGCCACAGCCGACGCCAGAAGACACGCGTCGACCACAACGACGAGTGAAAGGAACTAACAATGAGCACCACCAATAGTTCCCGCGTCCGGCGAATCGTCAGCCGTATACGCGAGACATGGCGGGAGTTGGATTACGCACAGGCACGGCTGCTCGAGCGCCAGTCCGGGGTCAGCGGCCTGACCGACCGGTTCGCGAGCCAGCGCGGCGGGATCCGCGTCCACGAGCTGGAGCCGCACCTCTACGGCTACGAGAAGGACTGAGTGAAGCTGAACCGCGCGCCACGCCAGGGTTGGCGTTGGCGCCGCGGTGGGGGTTGCGCGGCGCGGTGGTGGCGGGCGGCGCGCTCAAGGCGGCGCGTCGCTCGCGCGGCGCTCTCAGCCCTGCTGAGCGGCGGGTACGCCGACTCCGATCGGGCAGCTGACGCCGGTGCCGCCGTGACCGCAGTAGCCGCCGGGGTTCTTGGCGAGGTACTGCTGGTGGTAGGCCTCGGCATAGTAGAAGGGACCGGCGGGCGCGATCTCGGTCGTGATCTCGCCGTAGCCGCGCGCCGTGAGCTGCGCCTGATAGAGGTCGCGCGTGCGCCGCGCGGTGGCCTCCTGTGCGGCGTCCTCGAAGTAGATCGCCGAGCGGTACTGGGTGCCCACATCGGCCCCTTGGCGCATGTGCTGGGTAGGGTCGTGGCCCTCCCAGAACAGCCGCAGGATCTCCTCGTAGCTCGTCGCGGCCGGGTCGAAGACGACCAGCACCGCTTCGGTGTGACCGGTCGAGGCGGAGCAGACCTCCTCGTAGGTCGGGTTCGGCGTGAAGCCGCCGGCGTAGCCGACCGCGGTCGTGTACACGCCGGGCGCCTGCCAGAAGATCTGCTCGGCGCCCCAGAAGCAGCCCATGCCAACGACCGCGCGCTCGTAGCCCTCGGGGAACGGCGGGCGCAGCGGCGTACCCAGGACGAAATGCCGCTCGGGCGTCGCGATCTCCTGCGCGCGGCCCGGTAGCGCGTTCGCCGCCGAAACCATGCGCGTCTTGTCCTTGAAGAGGTCGCTGAGGAAGCTCACATCACAAACGATACGGGGTGCAGCGGGCTCTGGCGCAGGCGCTCGATGATCCGCCGCTCCTGGACCCGCGTCAGACGCTCGGAGGCAACCGCTTCGCTAAGCAGCGGCTGTGCCAAGCCGGGCGCGGCGCGACGGATCGCCGCGGATACCTCTTGGCGAAGCCGCGCGACGGCGGCGCTTCGCGGGGCCCCCGGTTGGGGGTGCCCGCCAGAGCCCGCCAGCTCCTCGATCAGCTCGGCGCGCTCGGCGGCGCTGATCGTCCCGGCCGCGACGGCACGGTCGAGGATCGGGCGCGCGATGCTCGTCGAGCGCGCAGCGACCAGCTCGAGTGTGCGCTCGAGCACCGCGGCGGCGTTCGGTGAGAAGAACCCAGGTGCGCGGTTGCGCGGTGGGCGAATACGGAGCGGGGCTTGTGCTACCGATCCAAAAACTGCGATCCGGGTTGGCCCGGGTGACGCCACTGAGCTCGACATGGTGCTCCTTTCGATCGTCGAGAAGGAGTGTTGCTCGTGCTTATGAGTGCACCCTGAGGGGTAGCGAATAATTCCGTAAGGTGGTGGAAATTCGCGCTACACGCGGGTTTTTTTGTTTCGGGGGTGTACGCGTGTTCCCGCTGCTTGCGGCGTTTCTCTCGCGCGGCTCAGTCGAGCGCCGCGATGCGGTAGGCCAGCGCTTCGAGCGCGAGCTCCTCGGTGACGTTGAGCGCGAGGGCCTCGCGCGTGTCCTCCACCAGTACCAGCGCGCGGTGAAGAACCGTCGGGGTGTGCTCGGCGGCGAGCCGCTCGAGCGCCGCCGTCGAGTCGAGCGCGTGGACGAGCTC
>PKYB01000032.1 GCA_003133565.1 Solirubrobacterales bacterium | reverse complement strand
GCGAGTACATGACCGGCGGCCGCGTCGTTGTGCTCGGCGCGACGGGGCGCAACTTCGCCGCCGGCATGAGCGGCGGGATCGCCTACGTGCTCGATGTCAACGAGGACTTCCGCGAGCGTTGCGTCAACACGGCGATCGTCAGCTTCGAGGCGATCGACGACGGCGATGAGATCGAGTTGCGCGAGCTCGTGGCCCAGCATCTCGCCTACACAGACTCCGCGGTCGCCGCCAGCCTGCTCGCCGACTGGGACGCGAGCCTTGCCCGGTTCGTCAAGGTGATGCCCAACGACTACCGGCGTGTCCTCAACGAGCAGGCGGCGCTCGCGGGCGTGCTTGCCGAGGTCGGCTAACGGCTTGCTAGCCGGGGCGGTCTGATGGGCGAGCTAAGGGGTTTTATGCGGATCGGGCGTGCGCCGGTTCGCGAGCGCGACGCCGCCGAGCGGGCTCGCGACTACCGCGAGTTCACGCTGACGCGTTCGGTCTCAGAGCTCCGCGACCAGGGCGCGCGCTGCATGGACTGTGGCGTCCCCTTCTGTCACAACGGCTGCCCGCTCGGCAACCTGATCCCCGACTGGAACGACCTCGTGTACCGCGATCGGTGGGAGGACGCGATCCGCGCCCTGCACCGTACGAACAACTTCCCCGAGTTCACGGGACGCCTGTGCCCGGCGCCGTGCGAGGCGGCCTGCGTGCTCGAGATCCGCGAAGGCGACTCCGTCACGATCAAGCAGATCGAGAACGCGATCATCGACCGCGCGTTCGCTGAAGGCTGGGTCACGCCGCTGCCGCCGAGCTTCGAATCCGGGCGCAGCGTCGCGGTGGTCGGCTCCGGGCCGGCCGGGCTCGCGGCGGCACAGCAGTTGCGCCGCGCCGGCCACCGCGTTGTCGTCTTCGAGCGCGACGAAGCGGCTGGCGGGCTGATTCGCTTCGGCGTGCCCGACTTCAAGATCGAGAAGTGGGTCGTGGAACGGCGCGTAGCTCAGCTGCTCGAGGAGGGTGTCGAGTTGCGCCTGGGTGTGGACGTTGGCGTCGACATCGACGCCACGGAACTGCTCGAGACCTTCGACGCCGTGGTACTGGCAATCGGCTCGCGCGTGCCGCGCGACCTCGACGTGCCAGGGCGCGAGCTCGATGGCGTGCACTTCGCGATGGACTACCTCTACACGCGCAACCGCGCGCTAGGCGTCCAGCAGGGCCTGGCGCCAGCACCGGCGCCGCCGCCCTCGCAGGCGATCAGCGCCGCAGGCAAGCACGTCGTTGTGATCGGTGGCGGCGACACGGGAGCCGACTGTGTCGGCAACGCGGTGCGCGAGGGTGCCGCGTCGATCAACCAGCTCGAAATCGTCCCCGAGCCGCCGCGCAAGCGAGCCGACGAGCTCACGCCATGGCCGGCGTGGCCGTTGAAGATGCGGCTCTCCTACGCGATGAAGGAGGCGCAGCAGATCGCTCAGGGAGAGCTTGAATTCTCGGTCGTCACAACACATTTCTCCGGCCCTGGTGCCGTGCAGTCGATGCACATCGCAGACGCCGCGCTGGCGCCGCCGTTCGCGCCGCTCGAGGGCACCGAACGCGCGCTCCCGGCCGATCTCGTGCTCCTCGCGATGGGCTTCCTCTACCCCGAGCCCGCGATCGCAAAGCAGCTCGGCGCCGAGCTCGATGCGCGCGGAAACGTGTTCGCACCGGCCTATGCGACCTCGGTCGACAAGCTCTTCGTCGCCGGCGATGCGCGCCGCGGACAGTCCCTGATCGTCTGGGCGATAAACGAGGGACGGCAGTGCGCGCTCGCCGTTGAGCGCCACCTGGCGGCGGCGCCCAAGTGAAGAATCGGCACACGCAAGCGAAGAATGCGCCACACTGTCGCTACACCTGGTCGGCGGCCGCGTTGTAACACTGGTTCTCGCCGCACACGATCCGCCCGACCTTCGACGTTGTCTGCCCGCACGGAAGGAGCCGATTCATGCGCCTGATTCGCACGCCGGTTGCCGTTGCCATTGTCATCGCGATCGCCGCCACCTCGCTGATGGCGTGCTCCGCGCTCGGCTCGACGGCGCCGACCAAGTCGAAGGCGAAGGCCACGACCGCGGCCGGCGCTACGAGCGCGGCCGGCGCTACGAGTGCGACTGGCGCTACGAGGGCGACTGGCGCGACGAGTGCGACTGGCGCGACGAGTGCGACCGGCGCCACCGACACGCCGAGCGCCGACGCCAGCAAGGGCGGGCTCGAGGTCGGCATCGGCGACCAGCACGCGCAGATGTTCGCGGACCCGGCGTTCAAGGCGCTGGGAGTCAAGATCGCGCGCTACTTCGCGCCCTACGACGTCGCGACGGACGACAACCACGAGCAGCTCTTCTACTTCGCCGCCTGGCTTCAAGCCGCGCAGGCCCAGGGGATCCAGCCGCTGGTCGCCTTCTACCACAACCTGAAATCGCCGGAGAAGATGCCGAGCGTCAAGACCTATACAAAGGACGTCAAGCTCTTCCTCAAGATGTTCCCGGAGGTCACGGACCTGCAGCCGTGGAACGAAGTCAACCGCGGCAACGTTCGCTCGAAGGGCGACTCCTTCGACAGCCCGTCCCCGAAGCAGTCGGCGGAGTACTACCTGGCGCTGAAGAAGGCCTGTCCGACCTGCACGGTCGTCGGCCTCGACGTGCTCGACTCAACGACCCCCGCGGCGACGATCTCCTACATCAACGCCTTCAAGAAGGACGTCGGCAAGAAGAACATGCCGAAGATCTGGGGTCTGCACAACTACAGCGACACCAACCGCTACAGCGACCACGGCACCGATGCGGTGCTCGCCGACGTGCCCGGACAGGTCTGGCTGACCGAGACCGGCGGCCTGGCCAAGCTCTCACCCAGCTTCGGCTTCAACCTTTCGCGCCAGAAGAAGGCCACGCAGTACATGTTCGACGTCGCCTTTGCCCACAAGAGCCGAATCAAGCGCCTCTACATCTACCAGTGGTACGGCCCGAAGAACGAAAAGAAGCAGAGCTTCGACGCCGGACTCGCGAACTACAACGGCAAGCCGCGCCCGGCCTACTGCGTCGTCTACGAGACTCTCCTCGGCAAGAAAAAGTGCGCGTTCAAGACGGTCAAGAATTGACCGCGGTGACGTCCACGCCAGCCCCTACTCTTGGTCGCGTTGCCGTCCAACTGCCGGGGAGCCCGGGGATGCCGCTTTGTTTCATCGAGCCGCACGACGCGATTCGCGTAATCGCCGAGTCGGTCGGACGAGACGCGCGGCGCCAGCTGGTGGGCGAGGTCGTCCACGCCTGGGTCGATGAGATCCCCGAGCGCGAGCTGGTGACCCACTACGCACGGGCGGTCGCCGAGCTCGACCCCGACGACCTTTCGATGCTCGCGGCGTGGCACGCATCGCTCGAGACCGTCGGGCAGCCGATCGCCAACACGGACTTCCTGCTCTCGATCTACCCCTCGCTCGGTGAACACCGGCGCGAGGCGCTGAAGGTTGCGGCCGGCCTCGGCAGCGAGGATGCGTTCGACGCCGGGCTCGCCGAGGAGCAGGCGCTCGAGGGCGTGCTGCCGCGCCTTTCGCGACAGCGCGCCGCGGAACTGGCGACCGAATGCATCGAGCTCTACATCTGGGACCGGCTCGGCAGCAACAATTGACCGGCCGCGGTCGTGGCGCTCAGCCCGCCGCCCGAACGATCTCGTAGCCTCCGACGCCCGTGGCGCGAGCGTGGTGGCAGACCAGAAACGCGACGCTGACCAAGACGCGCTGCGCGCCGCCATCGCCGACGCTCTCGAGCTCGCCCACCGCAACGCTCTCGCCGGCTATTCGCAGCGGCCGCCCTTCGTCCTCGTCGCTCTCCCAGAACTCGATCCCGGCGCGCCGCAGGGCGCCGTCGGGGCCGTAGGTCGAGGACAGGCGGGGCTCGTGCACGGCGCTCGCCACCAGCGGCGCCCCGCGCGCGAGGAACGCCTCGAGCCGCTCATCACCGTGGCCGCGGGCGCGGCGCGGACGCTCCGCGCTCAGCGCAAAAGCGAACTCCTCACCGAAGCAGCCCCACACCGCTCGCCGCAGCACGACGCCGTCGAGGTCCGCCGACCCCAGCGCCACGCGACCAAAGCCGCTCAACGCGCCGTCCTCACCGGCCGCGCGCACGCTGCCAGTGAGCCGGCAGAGCCACTCCCGGCGCGAGCCGGCGGCAAAGCCCACAGCCGGCCCCAGAGCCTCGAGCACCGCTGTGAAGCTCCCCGCGAGCGAAACCTCCCAGCGGCCGACGTCGGGCTCGGCGCGCACCAGCTCCGCGCCCGTGTGGCTGCTCACCATGCCGTCGCCGAACACCAGCACCGGACCGCCGTCGAGGCCGAAGCAGTGCCAGCCCGCACCGGGGTCGCTGAAGCTGTAGCTGTAGCTGGCCGGACCGCTCATCGCTTGCAGGCTATGGCACGGCACCGGCATCGCGCGGGGCGAGCGCGGGCGCGGGTTACACTGCCATGTATGCCCACCGTCGAGGATGTCGAGGAGGCGCTCACCAACGTCATCGATCCCGAGCTCGGGCTCGACTTCGTCGAGCTTGGCTTGATCTATGCGATAGATGTCGACGGTTCGAGCGTGCACGTCACCTTCACCCTGACCTCGCCCGGCTGCCCGATCGGGCCGCAGGTCAGCGAGCAGATCGAGGAGTTCGTCTCTGAGCTCGATGGCGTCGAGTCGGTTGACTCGTCGATGGTGTTCACGCCGCCGTGGACGCCCGAGCTGATGAGCGAGGACGCGAAGTTCGCCCTCGGCTATTAGGGCTGCGAGACGCTCCGTGTGGCGCACGCAGCAGCTGACGGCGCACGGTCCCCGGCTGACGCTGCGCTACCCGCAAACCGCGGATGCGCGGCGCCTGTTCGAGCTCGCGAGCAACGAGGAGGTCACGCGGTACTTCTCCTGGGGGCCCTACCACCAGCAGGGGCAGGCGGCGGAGTGGATCGCGACGCTTCGCAGTCATCGCATGGATGGCAGCGCGCTCGAGTTTGCGATCGCCGACTCCGGCGACGAGCCAATCGGCGTGATCGCGATCCTCGAGGTCTCCCGTCGCGATCGCCGCTGCGTCATCGGGATCTGGATCGGGCGGCCCTACTGGGGCTCGGGTGCGGGCGACGAAAGCGAGGCGCTGCTCGCCCACATCGCCTTCGGACCGCTGCGAATGGAGCGCCTCGGCGCCTGGGTCGACGTCAACAACCCCCGTTCCCAGCACGCGTTTGCGCGGCTCGGCTTCGTCAACGAGGGCGTCCTGCGCGCGTTCCAGCGCCACGGCGACGAGCGCCGCGACCTGGTCGCCTACTCGCTCCTGCGCGAGGAGTGGGAGGGCTCCGCGATGGCCCAGGTCCCGGTCGAGATCACCGGCGAGGCGCCGCCGAAATTCGTCTGCGCGCCACGCTAGTCGGCGCATTTCTTGGGCGGTCATCGGCGGCGCGCCAGCGCGTACTTCACGACGAGGGCGCCGACCCCCGTACAATTTCACCGTGAGAGTAACGACCGACAGCGCGTCACCCACCACCCTCGGGATCGAGAAGCTGCTGCTCGCGGCGCCCCGCGGCTACTGCGCCGGGGTCGACCGCGCGGTGCAGACGGTCGAGCTCGCGCTCGAGCGCTACGGGCCACCGGTCTACGTGCGCAAGGAGATCGTCCACAACAAGCACGTCGTTGAGCAGCTGCGGGCGCGCGGGGCGATCTTCGTCGATCAGGAGACCGAGGTGCCCGAGGGTTCGGTGACGGTGTTCTCGGCGCACGGGGTCGCGCCGAGCGTGCGCGTCAACGCGCAGGCGCGGCGTTTGCGCACGATCGATGCGACCTGCCCGCTGGTCACGAAGGTGCACGTCGAGGCGCGCCGTTTCGTGGCCGACGGGTACACGGTCGTGCTGATCGGTCACGACGGCCACGAGGAGGTCGAGGGGACGCTCGGCGAGGCCCCGGAGCAGATCGTGCTCGTCCAGAGCGAGGCGGACGTCGAGGAGCTCGAGGTCGCCGATCCGCAGAAGGTCGCCTTCATCACCCAGACGACGCTCGCTGTCGACGAGACGCTCTCGATCATCGAGCGCCTGCGCGAGCGGTTCCCGGCGATCGTCGGCCCGCGCACCGACGACATCTGCTACGCGACGACCAACCGCCAGGCCGCCGTCCGCCAGCTCGCCACGCTATGCGAGCTCGTGCTCGTGGTCGGCTCGCGCAACTCTTCCAACTCGCAGCGCCTGGTCGAGGTCGCCCGCGACAGCGGCGCCCGTTCGCACCTCATCGACAACGCCGGCGAGGTCGACGAGGAGTGGCTCGAAGGCGTCACCACACTCGGCATCTCCTCCGGTGCGAGCGCGCCCGAGGAGCTCGTCCAGGAGCTCGTCGAGCGCTTCGGCAAGCGCGGTGTCACCGATGTCTCAGAGCTCGAGGTCACGCGCGAGGACGTCCGCTTCATGCTGCCCAAGACGATCCGTCCGAACGTCCGCCGGGACTAGCGCGCTGCCGCGAACGCTGATCGTCTCCGACCTGCACGCCGGCGATCGAGCGCGGGCCGACGTGCTGCGCCGCGACGGCGTCCTTGACGCGCTGATCGACGCGCTCGCCGGGGTCGATCGGCTTGTCCTGCTCGGCGACACGCTCGAGCTGCGAAACCAGCCCCTCAGCGACGTGCTCCTAGCCGCCGAACCGGTGTTTCGAAGGCTCGGCGAGGCGCTCGTCGGCAAGTCGCTCGTGATCGTCGCGGGCAACCACGACCATGCGCTCGTCGAGCGTTGGCTTGCCCATCGCGACACCCCGCTCACACTCGAGCATCGCTTCGCGCCCGAGCAGGCCTCGGACGCCGCGATGGCGCTGGCGGCGGCGATCGGCACGAGCGACGTCACACTCGCCTACCCCGGCATCTGGGTGCGCGAGGACGTCTACGCGACGCACGGCCACTACCTCGATGTCCACACGACGGTCCCGACCTTCGAGCGCCTCGCGATCGCCGCTAGCGGCGCCATCACGCTCGACCGCAGTGAACGCTGGAACGATGTCCACTCGCCGGATGACTACGAGGGGCTGCTGAGCCCGATCTACGCCTGGATGTACGCCGCCGCGCAGAGCGGGCGCGCCGGCGAGGCCACGGGCGGCGGCGCCGCGATCCGCGCCTGGGAGATGCTCCGCGCCGGAGCGGCTGGCGGGCTGCGCACGCGAGCGTTTCGGGCCGGCTTCCCGCTGGCCGTCCGCGGGCTCAACGCCGCGGGCCTCGGGCCCCTGCGCGGCGAGGTCTCCTCGAGCACGCTGCGCAGCGCCGGGCTGCGCGCGATGAGCGAGGTCGTCGAGCGGCTGCGGATCCGTGCGCGCCACGTGATCTTCGGCCACACCCACCGCGCCGGGATGATCGACGGCGACATCGCCGCGGAGTGGCTGACACCCAACGGGGTGGCGCTCCACAACACCGGCTCCTGGGTCTACAGCGAGACCTTCGTCGGCGCCGGCGACCCGCAGAGCCCCTACTGGCCGGGGACGGCGCTCCTGACCGACGACGGCAGCCCACCGCAGCTGCTGCGCCTACTGGCCGATCACCGCCCGGCGCAGCTCAGCTCGCGAGCCCGGCCGTGAAGCACACGGCGTCGCAGCGCACGCCGTCCCCCAAATCCAGCTCCAGCTCGCCGCTGCGGTGGTGGTCGTGCTCGATCAACAGCGCCGCGCCGGGATGGGCGACCGTCAGCTCTCGACCGTTGACCAGCACGCTCGCGTGCTCGCTGCCGCGGCGCGGCTCGAGCACCGCCCAGACGCCACCGGCCTCGTAGGGCCCCGACCAGGGCTCCTCGCGGCGCTCCTCGCTCGGCACGACGAGCTGCGCACCCGGGGCGTCCTCGGGCCGCAGCGGCCGCAGCGGCTCGCGCTCCACGCCGAGCAGCGCCTGGATCGCTAGCTCGGTCTCCTCGTAGCCGCCCTCGCCGTAGTGGTAGTCGGCGAGCAGCCCGGCGGCATTCCAGAGGTAGCGCCCCGGCCAGCCCGCGTTCTCGTACTCCTGCCAGAGGGCGAAGTTGCTGTCGAGCAGCACGGGGTGGACGATCTCGAGACGCACGATCGCCGCGCGCACCGCGTCCTCGCTTGCCGACGCGCGAAAGCCGGGACAGTGGACGCTCACCACCACCAGCCCGGCCGGCGCGTAGCGCTCGTGCCAGGCCTTGATGTAGGGCAGGGTCCGTAGCGAGTTGGGTCGGCAGAAGTCCCAAAACTCGAGCAGCACCGCGCGCCCGCGCAACTCCGCCATCGTCAGGCCGGAGCAGTTGACCCACGCCGCGGCAGGCGGGAACGGGGGGGCGGGAATCGTGTCGATCGGCGGGCGCAAAGCGGCGGGCGCCAGTCGCGGACGCCGCCCGTGACGCTAGCATCCCTGCTCCGCAACCCAGGAGAGCACGCATGGATTTCTGGACCTCACTCGAGCAGATCGCCCGCCGCCACGACGTGCTGCGCCACCCCTTCTATCAGCGCTGGAGCGCCGGCGAGCTCACCACCGGCGAGCTCGCCGACTACGCCGGGCAGTACCGCCACGCGGTGGTCGCGCTCGCCGAGGCCTCGCACCGCGCGGCCGATCACGCCGACGCTGACCTCCAGGGGCCGCTGCGTGCGCACGCCGACGAGGAGGCCGCGCACGTCGCTTTGTGGGACGACTTCACGGCCGCGGTCGGCGGCGATCCCGCGGCGCCCGCCAACCCCGAAACGGCGCGCTGTGCAGCGGCCTGGGCCGGCGATCACGAGCGACCGCTGCTGCCGACGCTCGTCGCGCTCTACGCGATCGAATCCGCACAGCCCGAGATCTCGCGGCAAAAGCGCGCGGGCCTGGCGGCGCACTACGGCATCGAAGGCCCAGGCGCCGCCTACTTCGAGCTGCACGAGCAGCGCGATGTCGAGCACGCCGCCGCGGGGCGGAAGCTGCTCGAGGAGCGGCTCGTGCAAGCCGACCACGAGCCTTTGCTGCGCGAAGCGGAGCGGGTCCTCAAAGGCAACTGGGAGCTCCTGGACGGCGTCACCGCGCCGCTCGCCGCGTAGGCGCGGGCGCCGGCCGCGCGATCAGCTCACCGGTGCCCAAGCCTTTCGGCCTCCGCAGCTTCGCCAGCGACAACCACGCGGGCGTCCCGCCCGAGGTGCTGGCGGCTATTGCCGAGGCCAACGTCGATCACGCGGTCGCCTACGGCGAGGATCCTTGGACCGCGCGGGCGGCGCAGTGCTTCCGCGAGGTGCTCGGTGAGCAGGCGGAGCCGTTTCTGGTCTTCACGGGGACGGCGGCGAACGTGATGGCGCTGCGGGCCGCCTGCCGCTCCTGGGAGGGCGTCATCTGTGCCGAGACCGCACACATGAACACGAGCGAGGGCGGCGCGCCGGAGCGGATCGCGGGCGTCAAGCTGCGCACCGTGCCGACGCCCGACGGAAAGCTCCGCCCGGAGCAGATCGATCCGCTGCTCCTGGGCATCGGCGACGCACACTCGATCCGCATGCGGCTGGTCTCGCTGACGCAGGCGACCGAGCTCGGAACCGTCTACACGGTCGCGGAGCTGCGCGCACTGAGCGACCACGCGCACGAACGCGGACTGCTCGTCCATCTCGACGGCGCCAGGCTCGCCAACGCCGCCGCCTCGCTCGGCGTGCCGCTGCGCGCGCTGAGCACCGACGCCGGCATCGACCTCGTTTCCTTTGGCGGCACGAAGGTCGGCCTGCTCGGCGCCGAGGCGGTCGTCGCCCTGCGCCCCGAGCTCGCACCCGACATGCAGTTCCTGCGCATGCAGGGCGGCCAGCTCGCGTCGAAGAGCCGCTTTCTCGCGGCACAGTTCATCGCGCTCTTCGAGGACGACCTCTGGCTGCGCCTGGCGCGGAACGCGAACGCGATGGCGGCGCGGCTGGCGGACGGCGTGCGGGGCGTCGGCGGGGTCGAGATCGTCCAACCGGTGCAGTCGAACGCCGTGTTCGCTCGCCTGCCGCGCTCGGCGATCGCGCCGCTCCAGGCGCAGTGGCCGTTCTACGTCTGGGACGACCCGGGTGACGTCGTGCGCTGGGTCTGCTCGTGGGATACGACCCCCGAGGAGGTCGACGTGTTCGTCGGGGCGATCGGAGCGCAGTGCGCCGAGGGCTAGCTCGCCCGCGCGGTCACGAGCAGCATGCCGCGCACGTGATCTGAGGTGTCGGCGGCGCGCCAGCCGGCGCGCTCGAGCAGCTCGAGCTGCGCGGCGGCTGGCAGGATCGTCAGCCACGGCTCGCTGCGCGAGTTGCGACGGATGCGGTTGGCGCTCGCCACGACGGCATCCGAGCTCTCGCCGTCGGGATGCGTCGCGAGGCTTGCGGCGAGCCTGCTCGTCGCGCTCGAGCGCGAGCGCAGCGCGACGAGCAGGCGCAAGCTCGTGTCCTCGTCGAGGTAGATCAGCAGGCCCTCGCAGATGAAGAGCGAGGGTGTCTCCGCGTCGTGGCCGGCCGCGGCTAGCGCGGCCGCGGTGTCGTCAGTGCGAAAGTCGGCGGGAACGAGCGTGACACGGCCGAGGTCGGCGCCGATCCGCACGAGCCGCCGGCGCTTGTCGCGCTGTGTTGCGGGCTGGTCGACCTCGAAGTAGCGCACCGCAGGGGCGCTGAAGCGGAGGGCGCGATCGTCATAGCCGGCGCCGAGGATGACGACCTGTTCGATGCCCTCTGCGAGCGCCGCGAGCACCTGCTCGTCGAAAAAGCTCGTTCGCGCGGCGAGGTGCGTGCGCAAGGTCGCGCCGTGGGCCGGGCGCATGCCACGCGCGAGCGCAGCTTGCGCACCCGGATCGCCCCCGGGGGTGTGCGGTCGATCGAGCGTCGCGCGGAACGCCGCCACGGCCCGACTCGAGCGCGACGACCCCAGCCACGGCCATAGTGGTTTCCGGAACACGCGGCGACGATAATGCGAGCACGTCCGCAACCGCCCCCCGGGCGCTCGCAAAGCGCGACTACCGAGTGTGTTGCGGGTCGTTGATCAGGTGAGTGACATGTTGAAGATCTGGCCTTTCCAGCCGTTCAGCTCGAATGTGCCGGCGGGCGTGAAGCCTTGGCGTTGATACCAAGCGATGAGGGTTGGGGCGCCGGCCCAGCAGTCGACGCGGAGCACGTCGCGATCCGCCGCGCGGGCCTCATCGATCGCGACGTCCACTAGCCTGGCGCCGAGTTGTTTGCCGGCGTGGCGGCGCGAGGTGAGCAGCAGGTTGACGTAGAGCTCGGGGAGGTCGACCGGCGGAACGTGGCCAGGTCGCTCACCGACGACAAGTGCCCCGACCGGCTCACCGTCGAGCTCAGCGATCCGCAGCCCACCGCTGCCGACGAGCTTGTCGACAAATGCAAGCGTTTCGGGACGGCTTGACCATGGTCGCTCGCCCCACTGGTCGGGCTGGCCGCGCTCGACGAGCCACGCCACGGCCTCATCGAACAGATCGAGAAGCAACTGCGTGTCGGCGACGCTCCCGTGACGAATGTTCAGCGAACCCCCGTCTTGCAGCACGATCGAAGACTCTAGCCACGAGCAGGGCCGCGAACCGCGGTCATCGCGCAACCGACACGTTCGATCTCGGCATCACCTCGTATTGCGGCTCCCGAAGACGCACACGACTCCTTCCAACAAAATGCGATCACGCGCCAGACAGACCACGGTGGCCCCCGCACTGGTCGGTCACACGTGGTCGAGTCGCGGGCGGGCGCAGCGGCGCAGCTAGCCGATGCTGCCGACCATCTCGAGCTGGATCAGACGGTTCAGCTCGATCGCGTACTCCATCGGCAGTTCCTTGGTCACCGGCTCGATGAAGCCGTTGACGATCATCGCTGCGGCCTCGTCTTCGCTGAAGCCGCGGGTGCCCATGTAGAAGAGCTGGTCGTCGGAGATCCGCCCGACCGTCGCCTCGTGGGCGACTGTCACGTGCGGGTTCTGGATCTGGATGTCGGGCCAGGTATCCGAGCGCGAGAGGCCGTCCATCATCAGCCCGTCGCACTGGACGCGCGCCTTCGAGCCCTGTGAATGGGCGCCCATCTTGACCAGGCCGCGATAGCCCATGATCCCGCCGTCCTTGGAGATCGACTTGGCGAGGATGTTCGACGTCGTGTTCGGCGCCATGTGCAGCACCTTCGCGCCGGTGTCTTTGTGCACGCCCTTGCCGGCTACACCGACGTTGAGGTGGTCGGCGCGCGCGCCTTCGCCGAGCAGGTAGGAGCCGGGGTAGAGCATCACGACCTTCGCGCCCATCGAGCCGCCAACCCATTCGACCGTGCCGTGGGCATCGACGAGGGCGCGCTTCGTGTTGAGGTTGTAGACGTCCTTGGACCAGTTCTGGACCGTCGTGTAGCGGGCCTTGGCGCCTTCGTGGACGTAGATCTCGACCACCGCAGAGTGCATCGAGTTGACGCTGTAGGTCTGTGCCGTGCAGCCCTCGATGTAGTTCACCTCGGAGCCCTCGTCGGCGATGATCAAGGTGTGCTCGAAGGTGCCCTCGCCAGCCCCCTCCATGCGGAAGTAGGCCTGCAGCGGTAGGTCGCACTTGACGCCCGGCGGGATGTATACGAACGCACCGCCCGACCACACCGCGCCGTGCAGGGCGGAGAACTTGTTGTCCTGCGCCGGCACGCACTTGGTCATGAAGTACTTCTGCACCAGATCCGGGTACTGACGGACGGCGGTGTCCATCGAGCAGAAAAGGATCCCGAGCTTCGCGTACTCCTCCTTCAGGCCCTCGTAGACAGGCTCCTGACGCCAGACGCCGACGACGCCGGCGAGATGTTCGCGCTCGGCCTGGGGGATACCCAGGTCCTCATAGGTCTGCTTCATTTCCGCGGGCACGTCGTCCCAGGAGTTGAAACGGCCGGTGGTCGGCGGTGAGTAGAGCACGAGATCATCGAAGTTGAGTCCGGAGAGGTCCGGGCCCCAGGTCGGGATCGGCTTGCGCTCGAAGATCTCATACGCGTTCATACGCTTCTCGGCCATCCAGCTCGGCTCGTCCTTGATCCGCGAAAGCTCGCGGATCACCTCACGCGAAACGCCGCGGGTTGATACGAGCTCACCCTGATCGGTCTCGACGATCGGGCTCGGCTTGGTGATGCGCGTGGTGTCGGTGACCGCCATAAGACCTATCTTAGCGGTCGGGATGGGCACCCTGTGTTGCGTCCTGCGGCCAGGTCCCCTCGCCGGTGATCGCATGACGCAGCACCTTGAGCGATAACAGCGCGCATTTGCGCCGCGTCGCCGAGATATTGATACCGAGCAATTCGAGCAGCCAGTCGGCATCGAGCGCCGCCGCCTCCTTCACCGCCATCCCGATCAACTCCTCGGAGGCGATCGACGCCGCGGCCTGGGAGATCGCGCAGCCGTGCCCGTTGAAGCGCAGATCGGCGATGCGTTCGTCGGCGACCCTGATCTGGACGCCGAGCTCGTCGCCGCAGAGCGGGTTGAACTCGTGTGCGTCGAGGTCGTGAGGCTCCAGCTCGCCGAAGTTCCGGGGGCGCTTGTAATGCTCGAGGATGAAGTCGCGGTAGAGATCGTCGTCCATTAGGCAAAGACCTTCTGCGCGTTGGCTACGGCGCTCACAAGAGCATCGACGTCGGAGCGAACGTTGTACGGGCCAAAGCTCGCGCGCGCGGTTGCCGCGACGCCGAGCTTTGCCATCAGCGGCTGCGCGCAGTGATGGCTCGCGCGGATGCAGACGTTCTCGCGGCCGAGCAGCTCGGCGACATCGTGTGGATGCACCCCTTCGACCACGAACGAGACGACGCCACCACGATCGTCAGGGCTGGGCGGCCCGTAGGTGCGAACACCAGGCAGGGCGCCGAGCTGGGTGAGCGTGTAGGCGACGAGCTCGCGTTCGTGCTCGCGTACGCGCTCCATGCCGAGCGCGCTGAGGTAATCGACGGCGGCGCCCAGGCCGACCGCTTCGGCGATCATCGTCGTGCCCGCCTCAAACTTCCACGGCAGCTCCTTCCAGCTCGAGCGCTGACGCTCGACGGCCTCGATCATATCGCCGCCGGCGAGGAAAGGCGGCATCGCTTCGAGCAGGGCGCTGTCGGCGTGGAGAACACCGATCCCCGTCGGGCCGAGCGCCTTATGCCCGGTCCAGGCATAGAAGTCGGCACCAATCTCGCTCACGTTGACCGGGATCTGCGGCACCGCCTGTGCGCCGTCGACAAGCACCAGCGCCCCCGCGGAGTGTGCGCGCTCGACGATCTCGGCGATCGGGTTGATCGTGCCGAGCACGTTTGACAGGTGCGCCAGCGCGACCAGTGCGACATCGCCGCGGGCGAGCTCCTCGTCGAGCTGTTGCAGCGACAGCGTGCCGTCCTCGCCGACGTCGAGGTAGCGCAGCTGAGCGCCGGTTGCCTGCGTCGCGAGCTGCCACGGGACGATGTTCGAGTGGTGCTCCATCTCGGTGATCAGCACGGCGTCGCCCGCGCGCAGGTTGGTTCGCGCCCAGGAGTAGGCGACGAGGTTGATTGCGGCGGTGACGTTGCTCGTAAAGACGGTGCTGCGTGTGGGGGCGCCGGTGAAGGCGGCAATCCGCTCGCGCGCGCCCTCAAAGAGCGCGTCGGCCTCGAGCGCCAGGGGATAGACGCCGCGATGAATGTTGGCGTTGTGTGCGCGGTAGAAGTCATCGATCGCGGCGAGCACGCTCTCCGGTTTCTGTGACGTCGATGATGAGTCGAGGTAGACCAGCGGGCGGCCGCGCAGCGTCCGCGTAAGGATCGGGAAGTCCGCGCGAATATCGAGCTCGGTCGCCGCGCCGTTCGGGCTAGCCATGCCTACCTCGCGAGCGCGTAGCGCTCGATCTCCGAGGCCGCGCTGGCCAGCTTGGCGCCGATGCGATCGCGGATCAGCTGCTCCAAGGCCTCGTCGTTCAGCTGCACGATCAGCGGCTCGAAGAAGCCATCGACGATCACGCGCACCGCCTGTGCGCGCGTCAACCCGCGCGTCTGCATGTAGAAGATCAGGCCCTCGTCGAGCTCGCCGACGGTTCCGCCGTGCGATGCCGAGACGTCGTCGGCGCCGACGAGCACCGATGGGATCGCGTCTAGCCTGGCCTCGGCGGACAGCAGCATCGAATGGAACTGCAGGTAGGTGTGGCTCTGCTGGGCGCCGGCGTTGATCTGGATCAGACCCTCGAAGCTGGCGCGGCTCGCGCCAGTTGCCGCGCCGCGCCAGTGCACATCGCCGCCCGACGGCCCCGTCTCGTGCAGGTCGACGGCGAAGACGTCGAGATGCTCCTCGCCTTCGGTGAAAAACAAACCGCGGAAGGCCATGTCGCCGCCTGGGCCGGCGATGACGAGCTCATCGTGATGGTGGATCAGGCCGCCCCCCAGCAGCGCCGGAAGCCAGTGGCAGAAAGCGTCGCGCCCCACCTCTACGACGGAGGTGGAGACATCGTGCACGTCGCCCGAGCCCCAGTCGACGAGCTGCGCGAGGGCGCAGCGCGCCCCGTCCTCCAGGTAAAGCTCGAACTGTCCCGCGTGCAGCGCGTCGCCGGCGATCAGCTCGGCGAGACCGTACTCACGCAGCCGCAGATCGCTGCCGCGGTCGGCGATCGCGAGCGTGTGCGCGTACTGCGCGGTGCCGCCGGCGCTGATCTCATAGACAACCTGGAACGGCTCGGGGACCTGCAGTCCCGGCGGCACGTACAGGAACGCCCCGCCGCTCCAGAATGCCGCGCTGGCGGCCTCGAGCTTGTGGCGGTCGAGCGCGAGCCGGCGCATGTAGTAGCGCTCGAAAAGCTCGCTGTGCTCGCGCGCGGCCTGCTCGAGGGAGCAGAGCAGCACGCCGCGCTCGGCTAGGGCAGGATCGAGCTCCGTGTGAACGACCGAGCCGTCGCGCTGGACGAGCACACCGGCCGAGCGCTGACCCTCGAGGAACGCGGGCTCGGCCGTCTGCGTCGGATGGGTGCGGACTTCGAGCGCCTCGACGTCGAGGTCCTCGAGGCTCGTGGTCCAGAATCCCGAGCGCCGCCACGACGGCAACTCGAGCCGGGCGTAGGCCCCGGCGGCACGCGCCCGGAGCTCGGCGAGCGGGGCACGCTCTGTCCCGGCGCCGCCGAGGGCTCGGTTGAGCGTCGCCGGAGGCGCCGAGCCGGCCTTCGCGCCGGGTGCCCGCGCGGCCTTAGGCACGGGCTGCAACTTCTTCGCGGATTGGGTCATAGCCTTCACGTTCGAGCCGTTCGACGAGCTCTGGGCCGCCGCGCATGACGATCCGCCCGTCCATCAGGATGTGTACGAACTGTGGCCTCACGTGGTCGAGGATCCGCTGGTAGTGGGTGATGATCAGCGCGCCNNGAGCATCGCCATCTGGAGGATCTCGGCGCGCTTCTTCTCGCCGCCAGAGAAGCCGTCATTGAGATGGCGTGAGGTAAAGGAGCGATCCACGTCGAGCAGCTCCACCGCATGCCCGAGCTGCTCGCCGAACTCCTTGACCTTGATCGGCTCCTCGCGCTGCGCGTTGATCGCCATGCGCAGGAAGTTCGCGACCGACACGCCCGGCACGGCGACCGGGTATTGGAAGGCGAGGAACAGCCCAAGCTTCGCGCGCTCGTGGGGCGCGAGCTCGGTGATCTCCGCTCCATCGAAAAGGACCTGGCCTTCGGTCACCTCGTAGCTCGGGTGGCCCATGATCGTGTTCGCGAGCGTCGACTTGCCCGAGCCGTTGGGGCCAAGCAGCGCGTGGAGCTCGCCGGTGCGTACAGTGAGATCCACGCCGCGGAGGATCTCGCGCTCCTCGGTGCGCACGTGCAGATTGCGAATTTCGAGCTCAGCCAACTTGTCTCCTTGCTCGCCGCGCTAGGCGGCGACCGACTTCTTGCGGGGGGCGGGAACGAGCTCAGCGAGCGTCGTTTGCTGCAGCGTGGTGACGATCGACCCGCGTACCCGGGTCCAGAGGAGCTTGGTCGTGCAGATGTGGGCGGGGTCGGTCTCGCGGGCGCAACGCACGCTGCCATCGGGCCCACTGGAGATGCACTCGATCGGTGCGATCGTCCCCTCGAGCGCTTCGACGACCTCGGCCATCGTGATGTCTGCGGCCTCGCGGGCGAGCAGGTAGCCGCCGTGGGCGCCACGGCGGCTGCTGACGAGGTCGGCGCGGCGCAGTCGCGCGACAAGGTGCTCGAGATAGGCCAACGGCAGGCCCTCGTGCTCGGCAATCTCGGTCAGCGGCACCGGCTCGTCGCCACCGCGCCGGGCCAGCTCGACCATCACGCGCACGCCGTACTCGGCTCTGGTTGAGAACATCATTTCGCTAGATAACCTACCTGCACGGTAGGGTATCAGGCACGCGGAACCGCATGGCCTGCGCCGCGCCCGCGCCGCTCACAGCTTGATGCGCTTGGGCGCCACCTTGGACGCCGGCTCGGCCTGGAGTGTCTCGATGTCGTGGGCTATGGCATCGGGATCCATCTGGGTGACGTCCGTGTAGCCGACTCGCGGCTTGCCGTCCTTGTCGAGCAGCACGACGTCGACAGAGTGGTCGGAGTGGGTCGAGTTGATCTTGATCTGCGGTTGGATCCCGAAAAACTTCCAGATCGGTTTGAGCTGGCTGACCGAGCCGACCAGGTACTCGAGTTGGCCGAGAACGTCTTCCTTGATCAGGAAAGCGCTGACGTTCGACGGCGTGTCCTGCTCGGGATCGACGCTCACGGCGATCGCCGGCACGCGATGGGGCAGCTCGTTCAGGGCGCCGCGGATCTGTTCGACGACGACTGGACAGGTGTCCTCGCAGGTCGAGTAGACGAAGGTCATCACGACGACCTGCCCGGCGTACTGGCTGAGGCGGATCGTCTTGCCGTTCTGGTTGCGCAGCGCGAAGTCGACAGCCGGCATCGCCGGTGGCGCGGTCGCGCCGTAGAAGCCGTTGACGAGCTGCCCTGGGCCGCCGGCGTCGCCCGTTCCGCCGGCGTTTGCGGTCAGCGCGACGACCCCGACGATTGCTGCCGCGCAGAGCACGGCGACGGTCATCGCGAGGCGTAGTCGCGGGTGGAGCACCATGCCTACAGGTTACGTCTCGGCCGAGCGCCGTTCGCTGGTCGAACCGCCGTGCGCCCCACCCTGGGGCATGGCTCCGCCTACGCCGCGACGGGGCGTGAGCTCGGTGCCACCTGCCATGCGAGGAACACCATCAGCGCGCCGTAGATGATCACGATCAGGCCGATGATCAACACCAGCGGACCGAGGAAGTCGATCTGTGAGGTCGACACGAGGTGCGCGTAGTTGTCGTGCTGAGACGCCAGCATCGGCACCAGCTCGTCGCCGAAGTAGGTTCGCACCGCGGGGAGCGTTCTGATCGGCGCGCCGGCGTTGTTCGTGAAGGCAATTGTGCCCGGCACGTTGTTCCAGCCTGTAATGACAGGCGTCAGGTTCGTGATTGCCGCGGTGAGAGCGGGGAAGTTGGTCTCGAGCGCGGCGACGAGCTGGGCCGGCGTCACGTGTAGCGCCTTTTCAAGGAATGCGAACAGGCCCGGGATCTCGGCGCTCACCGAGGACAGTGGGATGGTCTGGAGCAGCGCCAGCGTGTGCGGGAAGTTCTTCTTCAGAGCGGCCGGTACGGCGGCCTGCGAGAGCCCGGTCTTGTGTGAGACGAACGCGACCAGCTGGGGTACCTCGGCGGAGGCGCCGCCCTGCGGCGTCATGATCGGGTTCTCTAGGGTTGGTATTGCGACCCTTGTCGATGGTCCTCGCGCCGGTGCCAAGCTCGCGGTGATCGGCGAGCGCGTACTCGGCGGCCTCGAGGGGCCGGGACTGCTCGACCACAACGTGACGCGCGATCTCGGTGCCCTGAGTGAGCGGGGAACGAGCGCACTGCGCCATTACGGACTTGCGGGCGAGGCGCTTGGCAGTGAGCTCAGCGTGCACCTCCAGGCATTCCGTGCTGCGCCCAAGCTGATCCTGGTCGGCGCGATCGACTACTCGGCGGCGGTCGCGACCCTCGCTGCACAGTCCGGTTACGAGGTTGTCATCGTCGACGCACGGGAGTCGTTCGCCCGCTCCGATCGCTTCTCGCGCTTCGCCACCGTGCAGGTCGGCTGGCCGGGTGAGGCGATCGACGAACGCGAGCTGGGGCGACGCGACGCGGTGATCGTCTTCAGTCACGACCCGAAGTTCGACGAGCCCGCGATCCTTGCGGCGCTGCGCAGCGAAGCCGGCTACATCGGTGCGCTTGGCAGCCGCCGCACCGCTACCGATCGGAACGCGCGGTTGGCGGCGGCCGGCGTTGACGAGGCAGCGCTGGCGCGCTTGCACTCGCCGTGCGGGCTCGACATCGGCGCGGCGACGCCCGAGGAGGTCGCGATCTCGATCATGGCCGAGGTGATCGCTACCAGATCGGGCCGTGCGGGGCAGCGGCTGGTCGTTGGGGAGGGCACGATCCGCCCGCGCTGAGGGCGTTGTCGTAGTGCCGGCGGCGGTCCGCGTCAGCCAGCCCACCGGCTTTAGAATGAATCCGGTGAATTTACGGTGCTATACTTTGTATAGTTATGAATCCAGATAAGAGTTTCGGAGTTTCACGATGAGCCCCTCGGGCGCAGAGTTCATCCGCCAGATCAAGACCCAGATCACCGAGACCGATCCGCAGGTCGTGCATGGCCTGATCGGTAACGGCGTCGCGATCGTCGACGTGCGCGAGACCGAGGAATATGCGACCGGGCATCTCCCGGGAGCCAAGCACGTTCCGCGCGGCTATCTCGAGTCGCGCATTGAGGGCATCGTGCCCGACCGCGCCCAGCGCGTGATCCTCTATTGCGCCTCCGGCAACCGCTCGGCGCTTGCGGCGCGCACGCTCAGCCAGGACCTCGGCTATGAACAAGTCGAGTCGATGACGGGCGGCATCACGCTGTGGAAGGACCGTGGCTACAAGGTCGAGGTGCCGGCGACGCTGAGTGCCGAGCAGCGCGAGCGTTATTCGCGCCACATCCTGATCCCCGAGATTGGCGAGCGCGGGCAGCGTGCGCTGCTCGAAGCCCGCGTGCTCTTGCTTGGTGCCGGTGGCCTCGGTTCGCCAACCGCGCTGTACCTCGCTGCGGCAGGCGTCGGAACGCTCGGCATCGTCGATGACGATGTCGTCGACCTCTCCAACCTGCAGCGTCAGGTGATCCACAACACGGAGCGAATCGGCACCTCGAAGGTCGACTCGGCGGCGGCCACGATCCATGCGCTCAACCCCGACGTCGAGGTCGTGCCATATAAGACACGCTTGGACGCCTCCAACATCATGGAGATCATCGACGGCTGGGATGTGATCGTCGATGGTGTCGACAACTTCCCCACGCGCTACCTGCTCAACGACGCGAGTGTGCGCTTGCAGATCCCGGTCGTCTCCGCCTCGATCCTCGGCTTCGACGGCCAGCTGTCGATCTTCAAGCCCTACGACGGTCCGTGCTACCGGTGCCTGTTCCCGGTTCCGCCGCCGGCCGAGCTCGCGCCGTCCTGCGGCGCCAACGGCGTGCTCGGGGTGCTTCCCGGCACAATGGGGCTACTCCAAGCGACCGAGGTCATCAAGCTGATCGTTGGCGCCGGCGACCCGGCGATCGGACGGCTGCTGCTCTACGACGCGCTTGCCGCGACGCTTACCGAAGTCAAGGTCCGTCGCGATCCGGCGTGCCCCGTGTGCTCGCGCGACCCCGAATCGATCACCGACGCCGAGATGGGAGTCTTTCCCGACTACGAAGCGTTCTGCGCCGCGGCCGGATAAGTTTCCTCACCAGTCATGCCGACAATCAAGATCCCGCCGGTTCTCCGTGCCTCGGTAGGTGGCGAGCGCGAGGTTGTCGCCGCTGGCGAAAACGTCGGCGAAGTGCTCCATAGCCTCGCGGCGGCGCATCCGGCTACTGCGACGCAGCTTTTCAGCGACGATGGCGAGCTAAACCGCTATGTGAATGTCTATGTCAACGACGAGGACGTACGCGTGCTCGACGGGCTCGACACGCTCATTGGCGAAGGCGATGTTCTGGTGATCCTCCCGGCGATGGCCGGTGGGGCAGCGCCCAGCCGCTATCGTTGGTAAAGCCATGAGCGCGCGTGAGCTCCAGAACCGCCCGTGCGGGGGGCGTTACGTCGACGTACTGCAGTCGATCGGCAACACCCCGATCGTCGAGCTCAAGCGGCTTTCGCCCAAGCCGGGCGTGCGGCTGTGGGCCAAGCTGGAATCGCGCAACCCGACCGGGTCGGTCAAGGACCGTGTCGCGCGCTCGATGATCGAGGACGCCGAGGAGAAGGGCGCGATTAGCGCGGGGCAGGTGATCCTCGAGCCCACCTCGGGCAATACGGGCATCTCGCTCGGGATGATCTGCAAGCTCAGGGGCTATCCACTCAAGGTCGTGATGCCCGACAACGTGACGCCGGAGCGTACCCAGCTCCTGCAAATGTGGGGCGCCGAGATCGTCTTCTCCGAAGGCGCCAAGGGCTCCAACGGAGCGGTCGAGCTCGCGCTCGAGCTCGCGGCGTCGGACTCGCGCTACTACATGCCCTACCAGTACGGCAACGAGGCCAATCCGCTAGCGCACTACAACGGCACCGCCGTCGAGATCCTCGAGGAGCTCGACCAGGTTGCGGCATTCGTCGCTGGGCTCGGCACCGGGGGGACGCTGATGGGCAATGCGCGACGACTGAAGGAGGCGCTCGGCGACAGCGTGAAGATCGTCGCCGCGGAGCCGATGCAGGGCGAACCAGTTCAGGGCCTTCGCTCACTCGACGACGGGTTCATCCCGCCGATCATCGACCTGTCGTTGCTCGATCGGAAGATCTTTGTCACCAACAGCGACGCGATCGTCTGGACACGAAAACTGCTCGACGAAGAAGGAATCTTCGCCGGCGTATCCTCGGGTGCGATCGCGCGCGTAGCGGCGCGAATCGCCGGCGAGCTCGACGAGGGCAACGTTGTCTTCATCGTCGCCGACGACGGCTGGCGCTACCTCTCCAGCGGCGTGTATACGCGCCCGCTCGAAGAGATCGAGAACCTCGAGAGCACGCTTTGGTGGTGACCTTCGCCGTGGCTCGCGCCACGTCCTCAGGCACTGCGCACGCGTCCAGCTGACGCGGATCGCGATGAGGATCGACCGCGCGTTATACGACGAGGTTGTGGCGCATGCCGTTGAGGAGGCGCCGAACGAGTGTTGCGGTCTGGTCGCGGCGAAGGACGGGATCGCCATGCGCGTCTATCGGGCGACCAACGTTTATGCGAGCCCATTGCGCTATGAGATCGATGGCCGAGAGATCAGCCGGATTCACGGGGAGATAGAGGACGCCGGCTGGGAGCTTGGCGCGATCTACCACTCGCACACGCGCAGTGCTCCATATCCGTCGCAGACCGATATCAACCTCGCCGTGATGCCCGGGTCTGGGGAGCAGCTATGGCCGGGCACGCTTTACGTGATCGTCGGCGTCGCCGGCGATGAGCCCGAGGTAAAGGCCTACCGCATCGAGAGCGCAGGCGTCGAGGAGGTCGCGCTCAGCGTGCAGTGATGGTCGAACCGCTCCTTTGCCCCAGCTGCGCTTCGTCGCACGGTGGCGATGAGCGGTTCTGCCCGCAATGCGGCATGCCGCTCGTGCCGGCCGGCGGTGAGGCGAGCCTCACCGAGCGCCAGGAACGGGCCCGCAAGATCGACCCGCGTTATACCGCGGGCGATCTCGTGTGGGTAGCCGGGGCGCGCAACCAGGCCGAGGCCGAGTTCATCGCGGGAATGCTGCTCGAAGAAGGCGTGCCGAGCCTGATCCGCCGTGCGGCAGGCTTCGACGTGCCCGACTACCTTGCCGGCGGCCCGCGCGAGATACTCGTCCCGGCCTCCGGCGCGCAAGCTGCACACGACACGCTGCTCGACGCGGAGCTCGTTGACGATTCCAGGCCGGCGAGCGTGACGCCGGCGCCAACGCGCTTGCTCGCCGGTTTGCTGCTCGCGGTCGCCGTCGTCGCGGTCGTGCTTTTCATGGCCACGCACATCTGGGACTGAGCTCCCGCGGTCAGAGACCGACTACTGCGCAGACGCGTGTCCGCTGCAGTCAGATCGACGACGTAGCCCGACGGCCGTACCCGAGCACCTGCCGGCCGGTCGCGTCCTCAGGCGTAGACGGGCTGGCCAGCACCGAGGGCGATCGCCTCGATCGCCTCGGCGGCGCGGTCGAACTCCTCGTCGGCGAGCACGGGCGTGCCCTCGAAGGGAAGCTCACGCTGAAGCTCGAGCCACGAGCGACAGCCGCCATATTCGTCCTTGACCTTGACCGTAACCGGGCGAGGAATACGGTAGGTGCGCAGCAGAAGGACGTGCAGCGGGTGGCGGCGCTTCCACTCCAAGCGCTTTTCAGCGTAGTCGGGTGTCCAAACGTAGAACGGCGAGAGAGCGTCAACAACGCGCGGATCGGTCACCGTGTACTGCGCCGCGACCTCGGCCCAGGCGCGGATGCGAACACGATCTGGCGGCATTAGCGCAACGCCTGGGCGTGCACTGTGCATCGTCGGCTCGCCGTCGGCCCAGACACCCTCCTCAAGCGCGCGGCGAAGCTCAGGGCGGTGAGACTCGCGCACGAGATCGCTGCGCTGATGATCGAACGTCGGATACAGGAAGAAGCGGTCGTGCTCGACGTCGAAATGCTTGTTGGGCTCGCGGATGCCGCCCTTGCGGAGCGTGACAAGCTGCTCGCCTTCGGCGAGCGCGCGGACGGTAACCGCCCATTCTTTGAACGCAATCGGCATAACAGCAGAGTGAGGGGAGAACCTTCGGTTCGCGTGGGAAAAAGAAAAATCCGCTCCCAGCGACTTGAGAAGGATACGCAATAGTTTGAAAATCTCCAAATAACGCTGCTATTTGGCACCTTTTACGGCGATGTGTTGGCCGAAAAATCGCCACATCGGCGCTCCCTCGCCGATCGGGACGCGAGCGCGCGGACTGAGGCTTAGCGGCGAAATTCGACGAGCTGGCCGCCGGGCGCCGGTGAGTGCGTATCGAGGTGCACTGTGACGCGAGCGCCTGCGTTTGGGTCGTTATCCAGCTCCAGGCGACCCGAAAGCAGCCGCATTTGGGCGGCGGCGATGGCGAGTCCCAGCCCGGCGCCGCGCGCGTTAACGCGAGACCCGGTTCGGAAAGGCCTCGTCGCTTCAGTGAGGAGCGACGCCGACAATCCAGGGCCGTGGTCGGTGATCACTATGGCGCGCGGCCCGATCAGGACCCGGACTGGCGGCGCACCGTGAACGATCGCGTTGTCGAGCACGGCGAACAGGACGGTGGCGAGCCGCCGCGAGTCTGTTTGGATCCAGAGCGGTGCCACGCCCTCGACCGTCTCGACAGTTGGGTAGTCGCCCAGAACTGCGCGCACGAGCGCGATCAAATCGATTCTGTTCTGCTCCGCGACTTCGACGCCGTTCTCAAGGCGCGAGAGCTCAAGAAGCTGGCGGGCTACGCGTTGGGCGCGTGGCGCCCGGCGCGAGGCACCGAGGCGCAACGAGGAGCCCTCGGTCGGCCAACCAGTGTCGGAGACCACCCTTAGCTCGACAATCCTCGGTTTGTCCGCCGCGCTAGGCACGGTCTTCGGCTGGCAGTTGATCGCGCTCGCCCAGAGGAGTACGCGGCATGGCACGCGCCAGAGCGTCGCGACATATGGCTGCGCCCCGCTTCATGGCGCGACGCTATAGCGGCCCACCGCCGCTGTCATCGTGGTAGCTACCACGATCTTTTCTCCATATCCACGCTAGTTGCGGGCAACGATTGAACACAACTGCCTATGATCGGCCGGGCTATGCACGAAACGGTCCATCTGCTTGAGCGTGAGACCGAGCTCGCGGCCATCGACGAGCTGATCGACGCCGACGGCGGACCGCGCGGGGTCCTGCTGCTGGAGGGGAACGCGGGCCTCGGCAAGACGCGTTTGGCGAGTCTCGCTGCCGAACGCTGCGCGGCGCTCGGTCTGTGCACGCTGTGGGCTGGCGGCGGCGCGCTCGAGCAAGATCTCGCGTGGGGCGTCGTGCGCGGTCTGTTTGGCGCCCAGCTTGCTGATCGCGGCCGCCGCGGAACGCTGTTGGAGGGCGCAGCAGCAAGTGCCGCGCCGCTGTTCGGGGCCGGCGAGCCGCCGTCGGGGCCGGCCGCGACAGCGACGATTCTCCACGGCCTCTACTGGTTGGCGTCGGACATCGCGGCGGAGTGCCCGTTAGTGGTCATCGTCGACGACGTGCATTGGGCCGACGGGCCCTCGGCACACTGGCTGTCCTACCTCGCGCTCCGCGTCGCGGACCTCCCGGTGGCGCTGCTGTTGACCGCCCGGCCGCAACCGCGTTCGCCCTACTGGCAAGCAATCACCACGGCGCCGGCGACACGTCTGTTGACGCTTGCGCCGCTATCGCGGGCAGGCACTGGCGCGCTGGTAGCGGAGGAGCTCGACGGCGAGCACTCAGAACTCGCCGACGCCTGTCATGCGGCCACGGGAGGCAACCCATTTCTGCTCGCTGAGTTGTTGCACAGCACGCCGGCGCCCGACGCGGAGCAGCTGAGCCCTGAGCGAGTTCGCGCTTTGCGGCCGGAGTCGATTCGCCGCTCAGTGCTGTTGCGTCTGTCGGAGCTCGGTGACTCCGCCAGTGCGCTCTGTTTTGCTGTTGCAGTGCTCGGCCAGCGAGCGACGCTTGCGCTCGCTGGCGAGCTGGCGTTGCTGGCGCCGGTTGACGCCGCTCGCATCGCGGACGAGCTCATCCTCGCCGATGTGATCCGCGTCGGCACGCTGCTCGAGTTCGTCCACCCGCTGGTGCGGGCGGTGGTCGAGCGCGAGATGGCGGACGCGCAACGGCGCGACTGGCATCGGCGCGCCGCGAGGCTGCTCGCGCAGCTCGGCCTGCCGCCGAGCGAGCTCGCACCGCACCTGCTTGCCACCGAACCCACGGGCGATGAGGAGGTGGTGCTAACTCTGCGCGCCGCGGCCGCCGAGGCGCTCGCGTTCGGCGCTCCCGGGAGCGCGTCGGCGTGCCTGGCGCGTGCGCTGCTCGAGCCCCCACCAGAGCCGGTCAGGGTCGATTTGCTGCTGGAGCTTGGTCAGGCCGAGGGCGTGCTCGCCGATCCAGCCGGGGTTTCACACCTGCGCGAGGCGCTCGGAGCCTGCAGCGATCCGGTCAAACGCGCGGTCATCACGCTTGCGCTGGTGCGCCAGCTGCTCTTCCAGGGAGCCATTGGCGAGGCTGGGTCGCTGTGCGACCAAGCGGTGCGCGATCTACCCGAGAGCGAGCGCGAGCTGCGGCTCGAACTGCTGGCCCATGCGCGCGTCGCTGCCGGCCAGAATTTGCTGACCCCGGCGGAAGACCCGCCGGGGATCGACCCCTATCAATTGGCCGGGGCGACAAGGGGCGAGCGCATGCTGCTGGCGGCGTGCGGCAACGCCGTCCGTAGCGGAGCGCGGACGCTGGCGGAGCGCTGCGAGCTCTGCGTGCGGGCACTCGGCGAGACGGAAATGCTCGATGACCTGACATCCGAGGCGCCGCAGTTTTGGACGGCGACCATGACCTTGGCCGCCGGGGAGCGATACGCCGATGTGGAGCGCCACGTCGCAGCTGCCGTGGCCGACAGCCGTCGGCGCGGCTCGCCGCGGGGTTACTGCCTGGCGATGTGCTTCGGCAGCCTGTTGCGATACCGACTCGGCGATCTTGCCGCGGCCGGCGAGAATGCCGTGCGCGCGTTGGAAATCTCCGACGGAGATCCGCTCGTCAGCACCTATGCGCTCGGCTTCTTGCTCGAGGCGCTGATCGATCAGGGCGCGATCGACGCGGCCCGCGAGGCAGTCGCTCGCGTGGACTTCGACGTGCTCCCAGCGATGGCGCCGGTCGCCCGCTTGCGCGCCGTTCGCGGGCGCCTACGGCGCGTCGAAGGCGACATCCCAGGTGCCGTCGAGGATCTGCTGATCGGTGCCGAGCTGCTCAGTCATGCCGGTTCGGGGTTCATGCCCTGGCGCGCCGACGCGGCTCTTGCTCTACTCGCAGCCGGCGAGCGTGACCGCGCCCGGGAGCTCGCACGGGAGGAGGTCAGCCTCGGCGAGCGCGACAGCTCGCGCTGGGTTCAGGCCCGCGCACTGCACGCGCTGGCACTCGTCGAGGACGCGCTCGAGCCGCTCGAGCGCGCCGAGCTGCTGACCCGCGACTGGCCTACCCGCCTCGAGCGTGCTCGCGTGCTCGTCGAGCTCGGCGCTGGCCTGCGGCGCCGGCACCGGACCGGCGAGGCGATCGGCCACCTGCGGGAGGGACTCGACCTTGCCGATCGTTGCGGCGCTACAACGATCGCGACGCGGGCTCGCGACGAGCTTCGTGTGGCGGGCGCCCGACCACGGCGGGCGCAGATCAGCGGCCGACACGCGCTCACGCCCAGCGAGCATCGCGTCTGCACAATGGCAAGCGACGGGATGACCAACCGCGACATTGCCCAAGCTCTGTTCGTCAGCCTGCGCACGGTGGAAACGCACCTGACACACAGCTACATGAAGCTCGCAATCCAACGACGCGAGCAGCTCCGCGTGGCGCTGTGCGAGTGAGGTCGGCTCGCGGCGAGTTAAGCCGCTAGCGCGTGCGCCTCGGCATGCTCGGTGTCGGCGAGATGCTGGTGTGAGGGGCAGTAGCCGTTGCGCGCCAGCGGCGTGCGCTGGCAAGCGGTGCCCTTGCGCGTCATCGCGCGACACTGCACCGGGTTGCCGTCGGCGTCGCAGCCGGCGGGGGGCAGCGCGGCAAGAAACTCATCGGCGAGCGTCATGTAGCGGGTGATCACCGAGTAGACCTGCTCCTGACGGCCCACGGGGAAGTACGTCCGGACATCACAGAACAGGGTGCGCGCCGGCCTGGCGAAGTACTGGCGATCGCTTGCCAGCCGCTTGACCGCAGACTCGCAGGCATGAAGCACGTACATGTGGTCTTCGTGTAGGTGCCTGCCACCGTTGCGGCGCTCTACATATGGAGCAAGCTCTCGGTAAATGCCGCGACTGAACTGGTACATGACACACCCTTTCCGTTCGCTGATCGTGTGGCAACACACACGTGCTCCGCTCCTGGCGAGAGTGTGCCCCCGACGTGTGAAGGCAAGCCTGCGGTCGTGTTACGCGTGGCTTAAGCCGCTGCGCGGCGCGGGCCGTCGCGCGTTCGGCCTAATCCCAGCGTTCGAGTCGCGCGGTGCCATCCGGGTCGAGGATCGTGTGCATCGCGTCGAGAGCGTGGTCGAGCTCCGGGTAATCCTCGCGAAAGTGCGCGCCGCGCGTCTCGGTGCGCATTAGGGCACACGTCGCAATCAGGCGCGCAAGCCGGTTTGGGTCGCCCAGAAGTCGCTCGAGTCCGGCGCGCGTGCGGCGCATACCAGCGAGCTCCCAGAGCGCGGCCTTGCTCTGGGCGCTGACCTCGGCGTCGTGCGGTTTTGCGAGCTTCGGCTTGGTCGCTGGCGAGAGCGCCGGCTCGCTCAGGGCCGCGCGGGCGGCACGCGCGCCGAAGACGAAGCACTCGCTCAGCGAGTTTGATGCGAGGCGGTTGGCGCCGTGCAGCCCTGTGCACGCCGACTCACCGACTGCGTAGAGGCCAGGGAGCGTCGAGCGGCCATCGAGGTCGGTTGCGATTCCGCCCATCATGTAGTGCGCGGCCGGCGCCACCGGCACGAGCTGGCTGGTCACGTCCAACCCGGCCTCGGCAAGAGCGTCGACGACGTTGGGGAAGCGCGCCGGGTCGACGCCGCGCATGTCGAGCCAGACGCTGCTCGCCCCGGTTTGCGCGAGACGCTGATCGATTGCGCGGCTGACCTCGTCGCGCGGTGCGAGCTCGTCGACGAACCGTTCGCCGTTGCTGTCGAGCAGCAGCGCACCCTCGCCGCGGATCGCCTCGGTGATCAGGAACCCCTCGCGGCCGCGGACACCGATAACCGCCGTCGGGTGAAACTGGAGGAACTCGAGATCGGCCAGCTCGGCTCCGGCGGTGTGGGCGAGCAGGAGCCCGCTCCCGAGCGAACCGGGCGGGTTCGTCGTTCTCGACCACAGGGCCGCGGCGCCACCCGAGCAGATCACGACGGCTCGCGCCTGGATGGCTCGCCTGTCCTCGCAGCTCACGCCGACGCAGCGTGGGCCGTCCATCAGCAGCGCACTCGCCCGAGCGTGCTCGAGAACTTCGATTAGTGGCTCTTCGGCGACGATCGCCGAGAGCTCGCGAACCACGCGCCGACCGGTCGCGCTACCCCCGGCGTGGACGATCCGGCGAACGGAGTGGCCGCCTTCGAGCCCGAGCGCAAGCTGACCGTGACGGTCGGCGTCGAAGCTCACGCCGAGCCGTTCGAGGTCGTGAACACGGCCTGGAGCCTCTTCGCAGAGCACCGCTGCAGCGGATCTGCGCACGAGCCCGCGACCGGCGAGCTCGGTGTCGCGGAAGTGGATCCTGGGACTGTCCTCGGCCGCAAGCGCTGCGGCCAGGCCGCCCTGCGCCCAATAGCTCGCGGTCTGGGCGAGTGAGGATGCAGCGATAAGAGCCACATGTGCCCCCTGGCGGGCGGCGTCGATTGCCACGTAGAGACCCGCCGCCCCGGCTCCGACCGCCACCAGGTCGGCCTCGATCGGAGAGGAGCCTGCCATCGGCATGTACCGTACCTCGATGCGGCCCGCGGTCTTCATCAGCCATCCCGCGTCGCTGGGGCACGCGACCGGCTCCCACCCCGAACGCGCCGCGCGGATCACCGCGATCGAAGAGCACCTAGAGAGCCTCGGCTGGCTCGGCTTCGAACGCCGCGAGGCGCCGCGAGTCGAACGTGAGCTGCTCGAGCTGGTCCATCTTCGCGAGTATGTGCTGGGGGTCGAGGCCTACTGTGCGGGCGGCGGCGGCGCGCTGGACGCCGACACGATCGTCGGGCCGGACTCCTGGGAGGCCGCGCTGCGCTCCGCCGGCGGAGCCGTCGCGCTGGTCGACGCGCTGATCGGTGGCGGCGCTCAGACCGGCTTTGCTGCCGGTCGTCCGCCTGGTCACCACGCCGAGGCAGGGCGGGCGATGGGGTTCTGCCTCTTCAACAACATCGCGCTTGCGGCGACCCACGCTCTGCGCAGGCACGAGCTCGAGCGAATCCTGATCCTCGACTGGGACGTCCATCATGGCAACGGCACGAACGACCTCTTTCATCAGAGTGCCGAGGTCCTCTACATCTCGATACACCAGGCCGGCCTGTTCCCAGGCACAGGGCCGCCAAGCGACCGTGGCAGCGGAGCGGGCACGGGGTTTACGCTAAACCTGCCCGTGCCCCCCGGCTCTGGCGATGAGGTTTTCTGTGCGCTGGTGCAAGAGCGTGTGCTACCGCTCGCACTACGCTACGAGCCTCAGCTCGTGCTGATTTCGGCGGGGTATGACGCCCATGCCGAGGATCCGCTTGCGGACTGCCAGATGAGCGAGCTCGGCTACGCGACGATGACCGCGTCGCTGCGACAGCTGTCCGATGAGCTCAACGCTCCGCTGGGGGCGGTGCTCGAAGGCGGCTACGCGCTCAACGCGCTCGCGCGCTCGGTCGCCGCAACGCTTGTCGAGTTGTCCGTGCCCGCCAGCTGACCGCTAGCGGGGCAGCTTGATGTTGGTTGCGCCGGTGGCGCTCGTGGCGGCCGTCGCGCCCGTCGTGGCGCTCGCTCCCGTGACGGCGGTCGCGCCACTCGCGCCACTCGCGGCGGTCGCTCCGGTGGCGGCGCTCGCGCCAGTCGCGGCGCTCGCGCCGGTGGCGGCGCTCGCGCCGGTGGCGCCCGCTGTGTGGGCGCCGGCGGCCGTCCCAGTGGTGGCGCTGGAGCCGCCGAACTGGCCGGCAATGGCGAACCCCGCGACGAGCAGGGCGCATATCGTGACGACCCCGACCAGCGCGCTGGCCATTCGCCAGCGTGGGGCTGGGGCGATGCGCGTGCGCGCCGCGGACCCGCACGCCAGACACCAGCTCTGGGAGCCGACGAGGGCGGCGCCGCACACCGAACAGCGGGCGCTGGCGTGCGCCGGCTCTTGACTCACCGCTCGGCGGCCTCGTTACCGGATGGCCGCAGGGTGCCAGGCACTCCTCCGCCCGTTGCGTGCTGGTTGGTGCCGCTCGCGTGGGTGGCGCGCGTGGGGACGCCGCAACCGGGACAGAACCTGGCCTCGCTGCCGTAGATCGTCGAGCAGTGCACGCAGGCGCTGATACCGGGCTCACGCAGTACACGCACCTCCTCGCGTTCATCGAGCGCTTGGCCGAGCTTCTGACACTCGCCATCGAGCGCGTCGAGTGCGGCGAGCTTTTCGCTCAGCAGCTCCGGACGCGGCTGGCCCTGATGGTGCGCTTCGTAGACAAAGCCGCCGAGATCGCGGATTGCGAGCTCGCGGGCGCGGCGTAGGAACCTCAGACGACGGCGCAGCGGCACCCGCTCGAGGAAGCTCGTCGCTCGTCCGTTGCTGTCAGGCTTGGATTTCCGGTCGTCCTCGGGCTTGGATTTCCGGTCGTCCTCGGGCTTCGCCGCCGGCGGCGTCGAGTGGTCGTAAGGAATCTCGCGACTGGTGGGCGTGACTGCGCCTGCCGGCACGTGGCCGGTTGTGGCCACCTCCCCGTTGGCCGCCGCGGAGCGCGGCGGAGTCGGTCTAGGCATTGCCATGACATTCATGCTAGCCGCCCAGCTGGACTGCGGAGGCCAGTGAGCGCCACGCGGCCGCGACTCGCTGCGCCATCAGATCGCTCGAGAATTCGCCGGCGCGCGCGCGGCCCTCGATTCGCGGATCGACTGCTGCGAGTGGTCCGGCCAGCACGCTCGCCCACAGCGCACGGTCATAGGGCGCGCAGAGCGTGCCGGCGACGCCTTCTAGCGCTGCCGCATGAACGCCGACCGGCGTCGCCAGCACCGGCACGTCGCAGGCGAGCGCCTCGAGCACGGCGAGTCCGTAGCCCTCCGCTTCGGAGGTCACGATCACGGCATTAGCGGCGTTGATTGCGAGCGTGACGTGGTCCGGCGCCATCGCGCCCAGCGTAAGCAGCTGAACGCTTCCGGCCAGCTCACGAGCGCGGTCGAAGCGCTTGGCCAGGCGCTTCGGGTCGGCCGGGAAGAGAAGGTAGGGACCGACCGGATCGAGCCCGAGCGCGAGACGCGCGGCCTCGCGCGGGATCGGCCGGAAGCGCTCGAGCGCGACGCCGCACGGCAGTACCGACACCGGACCGACCCGAGCCGGGAGCTCGGCGGCAAGCGATTCGGAGACGGTTGCGACGAGATCCATGCGCGGCAGCGCCGCGAGCGTCAGGCGGCGTGTACGGGGGTGGCGCAGGTCGGTTCCGTGGAGCGTCAGCGCGTGCAACGGGCCGCGCAGAGCTAGTGCCGGCCAGGCCGAGAGGCCGAAGTGGGCGTGGACAACGTCGAAGGCCGCGCTGTCGTAGCGCGAGCGCAAGCGCAACGCGGCGAGCGGATAGGAGGTCGGGCCCGGTTCGAACTCGAACAGCTCCACCTCGACGTCGGTGATCCGCGCGAGCGCCGCGACCTGGTCGCGAACGAAGCTGCCGCGCCCCGGATTGGCTCGCGTCGGCGCCATGTTCGAGACCACGAGGGCGCGCACGATCAGCGAGGCCGGCTGCAGGCTGGGACGGTCACGACGCCACGATACTCTGCTCGCCCGCAGGCTCATCTGGGATCATGGCCCCGGTGACAAAGTCGGGGCCCCCTCCTCGCGAGCGCCCGATCGCCGTGTTCGACTCCGGCGTGGGCGGTCTGACGGTCCTCCAGGAGCTGCTGGTGGAGCTTCCGCACGAGGATTTTCTCTATCTAGGCGACACTGCGCGGTTTCCCTACGGCGAGCGCAGCGCCAGCGAGCTCGAGCGCTTTGCGCTGGAGATCAGCGAGCTCTTGCTGGCGCGTCGAGCGAAGCTACTTGTCGTCGCCTGCAACGCCGCGAGCTCGGCTGCGCTTGACCGTCTGCGCGAGCGCATGCTCTCGACGACGCTCGGCGTCGAGGTGGTTGGCGTGATCGAGCCGGAGTCGCGGATCGCAGCCGAGCGCAGCAACAACCGAAGGATCGGGCTGCTGGCGACGACGGCGACGGTCACCAGCGGCGCCTATGAGCGCGCGGTGGCGAGGTTCGCGCCCGACGTCACGCTCGTCAGCGTCGCCTGCCCGGATCTGGCTCCGATCATCCAGCAGGGCTTTCCACCCAACCACCATGTCGTCGAGACCGTTCGCCGCTACTGCGCGCCGCTGCGCGAAGCCGGCGTGGACACCGTGATCCTCGGCTGCACGCATTACCCTCTGCTCGCGCCGATGCTCCAGCGGATACTCGGTCCGCAGGTCAGCCTGATCAGCTCAGGCCGCTCGCTTGCGGCGTCTGTCGCGCGCTCGCTCACGCTGGGCGAGCTGGCGAACCCAAGCGAGGATGAGGGTGCCTACCGGTTTTTGTGCACCGGCGACGTCGACGCCTTTCGCGAGGTTGGCTCACGCTTCCTGCAGATGCCGATCGAGGAGATCGAGCACGTCGAGCTCCCTTCCGCGGTGGCGGTGTGAACGCCCAAGCCGGCGAGCGCAGCTACGGTCGAGCTGCCAACGAGTTGCGCCCGACGACGATCGAGGTCGACTTCGTGGCACCGGCCACCGGCTCGGCGCTGATCGCCGTCGGTCAGACGAAGGTGATCTGCACCGCGTCGGTGGAGCTCGGCGTGCCGCGCTGGCTCGCCGGCAGCGGCCGCGGCTGGCTCACCGCGGAGTACGGGATGCTGCCCGCCTCGACCGGACAGCGCAAGGCGCGCGATGCGACGCGCGGCCGGCTCGACGGGCGGACGGTTGAGATCCAGCGTCTGATCGGGCGCTCGCTGCGGGCGGTTGTCGACTTCGAGGCGCTCGGCGAGCGCACTGTCTACCTCGATTGCGATGTCCTCCAGGCTGACGGCGGTACGCGTTGCGCCTCGATCACGGGCGCCTATGTGGCCTTCGCGCGCGCTGCGGCGCGGCTCCTCACCGCCGGCGAGCTCGAGCGAACGCCTCTGAGTGGGGCGGTTGCGGCCGTGTCCTGCGGCATGGTGGACGGGGTGGCGCTGCTCGACCTCGACTACGGCGAAGACTCGACGGCGGAGGTGGATGCCAACGTCGTGATGACAGCTGACGGCGGGCTCGTCGAGGTCCAGGCGACCGCCGAGCGCACACCGCTGTCGCGTACGCATCTCGATGAGCTGCTGCAAATTGCGGCGGGTGGCATCGCGGTGCTGCGCGAGGAGCAGCTCGCGGCGATCGATCGGTAGCGCGGCGTGGCACTGACCCTCGCGACGCGTAACCCGCACAAGCTGCGGGAGTTCGCGCGCCTGCTCAGCGTCACCGAGCTCGAGCCGCTGGCAGAGGAGATCGAGCTACCGCCGGAAACCGGCGCGACGTTTGCCGAGAATGCGTTTGGGAAGGCGCGCGCCGCGGCAGCGGCAAGCGGTCGCCCGGCGATCGCCGACGACTCGGGCATCGCTGCGGAGGCCCTCGGCGGTGGACCCGGCGTGCGCTCGGCGCGCTATGCGGGGGAGAGCGCCAGCGACGCGGAGAACCTGGCGTTGCTGATCGAGCAGGTGCCGGTGGGCAGCCCGCTGACCTACATCTGCGCGCTCGTCTACGTCGATCCGCGCTCGGGCGAGGAGCGCGTTTTCGAAGGCCGCTGCGAAGGGGTGATGGCGGCGGCACCGCGTGGCAGTGGTGGCTTTGGTTATGACCCGGTGTTCTTGCCCCGCGAGGAGGCGAGCGGCCGCACGATGGCCGAGCTCTCAGACAGCGAGAAAGACGCGATCAGCCACCGCGGGCGTGCCCTGCGGGCGTTCGAGGAGTGGTTCTCAGAGCGTGCGTGATGGTCGCTGAACATGCCAAGGGCCATGCTGCGGCGCTCTCGGTCGCCTCGAATGCCACGCTGATCGCACTCAAGGTGGTCGCGGGAATCGTGACCGGATCGGTCGCGATCCTGACCGAGGCGGTTCACTCCTCGATCGACTTGCTGGCCTCGATCGTCGCGTTCATCTCCGTGCGCAAAGCCGACGAACCAGCCGACGCGGGGCACCGCTACGGCCACGAGAAGATGGAGAACCTGGCCGCGGCGATCGAAGGCGCCCTGATCATCTTCGGTGCCGCAATCATCATCTATGAGGCCATCGCGCGGCTGATCCATCCCGCGCATGTGCACACGATCGGCGTCGGCATCGCCGTGATCGCCACCTCAGCCATCGTCAATGTGATCGTCTCGCGGGTCATTGCCCGCCGCGCTCGCGAGACCAGCTCAGTCGCGCTCGCAGGCGACGCGACGCACCTCAGCGCCGACGCGGCCTCGTCGATCGCCGTGCTCGCCGGGCTCGTGCTGATCGCGCTTACGCACGACTACTGGATCGATCCCGTTGTCGCGCTGGTCGTCGCCGGCTGGATCGTCTTCGCCGGGGTCCGGTTGCTCTGGCGCTCTTCGCGCGTCCTGGTCGACGAGTCGCTGCCCGAGACCGACCTCGAAGCGATACGCGCGGCCATCCGTGAGGTCGGCGAGCCGCGCGGGATGGTTGGCTTCCACAAGCTCCGTACGCGCGGCGCCGGAGCGCGGCGCTACGTCGATGTACACGTCCAGTTCGCCGCCGGGACGACGCTTGAGGCGGCGCACCGAGCGGCGCACCTGATGACGGACGAGATCTCCTCGCGCCTGGATGGTGTCGACGTACTGGTCCACACCGAGCCCGCCGGCCGGGTGCAGCCCGAGGGCGCCGCCGAGAGCGCTTTGTCGTGAAGAGCGGCGCGTTGCTGCGTGCTGACCGCTCAGAAAAGATTGATCGCTGCCGAGATCCCGACGGCGATTGTCACGGCCGCATAGCCGCGGTAGTGTGAGAGGACGAGCAGCGTGGCGGTCACTAGACAGACGAAGACAGTGAGCAGCCAGGCGATGCGTGAGAGTGCCATGCGCGTATCTTTGCGCGACGTGGCTCTCAGTGTGGCTAGCTCCTTCGCCGACAGGCTCGCCGCGCGTGTGGCCGAACGCGAGTCGCAGATCGTTCTCGGGCTCGATCCCGACCCGCAGCGCTTGTGGGCGCCCGCCGTCGAAGTGCCCTCCGGCGAGCGCAGCCCGGCCGCGCGCACGGCGCAGGCGGTGCTCGCGCACTGCCGCGCGGTGATCGCCGCCGCCGGCCCGGCGTGTGTCGCGGTCAAGCCGCAGCTGGCCTGCTTCGAGCGGCTTGGCGCACCCGGTATCGCCGCGCTCGTCGAGGTCATCGCCGCGGCGCGCGAGGCGGGGCTGATCGTGATCGCCGACGGCAAGCGCGGCGACGTGCCGGTGAGCGCCGCGGCCTACGCGCAGGCGCTCGCGGGCGTGACGGAGAGCCCGGCCGGTGAGATCGCCGGCCTCGGCGTCGATGGCTTCACCGCCAACCCGCTGCTCGGGATCGATTCGCTCGAACCGCTGATCGCCACCGGCGCTGGCGTGTTCGTACTGGTGCGAACCTCCAACCCCGGCGCCGCTGACCTCCAGGACCTCGAGCTCGCTGGCGGCGGCGCGCTGTGGGAGCAGATAGCTCGGATCGTCGCGGAGCTCGGTACGCCGCGGTCGTGCGGGCTCGCGGACGTCGGCGCGGTGTTCGGCGCGACGGTCCCGGCACACCTGGAGCGGGCGCGCGAGCTGATGCCGCACGCGATCTTCCTCCTGCCGGGCGTCGGGGCGCAGGGGGGGCGCGTCGAGGAGCTCGCGCCGGCATTCGCCGCGGGGCGCGCGAGTGCTCTGGTGAGCGCCTCGCGCAGCATCGTCGAAGCGGGGGAGAGGCGGGGCGGCGAGGACGTGGAGGCAGCCGCGCGTGCCGAAGCCGAGCGTCTGCGCGAGCTCGCGTGGTCGCTTCGCTGAGTGGCGCTGGGCCCGGCGCTGCCGCGACTGAACGTGGCGGCGTCCGCTAGCCTCGCGCGGATGCACGTGGCTCGCCCGGTGGTCTCGCGCGTGGGAAGAGCTCTCTGTCTGTGTCTGGTCGGCCTCGGCACACTCGCCGGCGCGTCGGTGCAGGCGAGCGCGGCGGTCGCGCCGCCCTCGGGACTGTCGGCGCGCGAGGCGCTGCTGATCGATACCGACACCGGCACGACGCTCTTCTCCCGTCGCGCCAACGCTCGCGTACCGATCGCCAGCACGACCAAGCTGATGACCGCCTATGTGACGCTCGAATACGAGAGCCTCAAGCATGTCTTCGTCGACCGGCCCTACACGCCGACGCCCGATGAATCGCTCGCCGGCTTGACCCCCGGAGCTCGCTACACCGTCGCCGAGTTGCTGCGCGCGATGCTCATCCCCAGCGGCGGCGATGCCGCGAACACGCTCGCGCTCGGGGTCGGCGGCGGGTCAATGAGCCATTTCATCGACCTGATGAACACCACGGCCAAGCAGCTGGGACTGACCGATACGCACTACACGACGGCGGTCGGGTTGGACACGCCGGGGAACTACTCGACCGCCGCCAACCTTGCGACGCTCGCGCAGTACCTGCTGCGCAACGCGTTTTTTGCCAAGGTCGTCGATGAGCCGAGCTGGGTGTTGAGCGATGGACTCGTGCTGAAGAACACCGACGATCTCATCGGCGCCTACCCCTTCGTCGTAGGCGTCAAGACGGGCCACACACAAGACGCCGGCTACTGTCTCGTCGGCGCGGCGAGCTCGCACGGCGTCCACTTGGTGAGCGTGGTACTGGGGGACCCGAGCATCGCTAGCCGCGATGCCGACACGCTGACGTTGCTGCGCTACGGCCTGCGGCTCTACCACGACGTGCCGATCGCCGTAGCTGGACGCACCTACCTGACGGTTGGCGTCAAGGGCTCGAGCGAGCGGATGGCGATTGTCGCTTCGCGGAGCGCAAATCTGATCGTGAGCCGTGCGGTGGCGCTACACGTCAGCGTTGACGGGGTCCCGACTCAGCTTCACGGGCCGATCGCCGCCGGCGGCGAGGTTGGCGTGATCGACGTGACCGAAAACGGCAAGCCGGCCGTGTCGGTGCCGCTCGTCACCGCACTCGCGGTCGCGGCCCCGGCGACCTCGGCCACCGCGCTATACGCCTATGGCGCGGTGATACTCGGGTTGATCATCCTCGGGGGGTGTAGCCTGCGCTTGATGCGCACGCGTGCCAAGCGACGCGCCCGGCAGACGGGGAGGAGGAGCGCAGCCGGATGATCATCACGGTGACGCTCAATGCGGCAATGGACAAGTCGCTGTCGGTTCCAAGCCTGCGACTCGGGCGTCGCCACCGCACGGTCGAGCGTCGCACGCTCGCTGGCGGCAAGGGCGTCAACATCGCGCGCATGCTCAAGACGCTCGGTCAGCCGGTGATTGCGACCGGCCTGGCTGGCGGGCAGACCGGCATGCAGATCGTCGAGCAGCTCACGGAGGCGTCGATCCTCACCGACTTCGTGCGGATTCGCGAGGAGTCGCGAACGAACACGGCGCTGCTCGATCCGACGACCGGCGAGGAGACGGAGATCAACGAGCAGGGCCCGTCGGTCGATCCTGCCGAGCTCGAGTTGTTTCGCGAGAAGCTTTTCTATCTCGCCCGCGGTGCGGCGATCGTCGTGTTCGCCGGCTCGCTGCCCGCGAACGTCCAGGCCGACTATTACGCGACGCTGGTGCGCGAGCTGAACAAGCTCGGCGTGACGACGGTGGTCGACACCGACGGTGAGGCGCTGCGCCTGGCGGTCCGGGCCGAGCCCCATGTCGTTTCGCCAAACGCGCTCGAGGCCGAAGAGCTGGTCGGCCACGAGTTCAACGATGACGACGATCGCGCCAACGCGGTGCGGGAAATCGCCGCCCTCGGCCCGCGTGAAGCGGTGATGACGACGCCGGACGGCTGCTGGGGGCGAATCCTCGTCGATGGCGCGCCGGCGCTGTATCGCGCGACGATCGCACCGCGCGAACCGGTTGCGGCCGTCGGCTCGGGCGACGCCTTCCTCGCGGGCTATGTCGCCGCTCGCTACTGCGGCAGCGCTGCGCCGGAGTGCCTGCGCTTTGGTGTTGCGTGCGGCGCCGAGTCCACCGGTCGGCTCGGTGCCGGCCTGATCGACGCACGCGCGGTCGATCGCCTGCTCGCTGAAGTGCAGGTAAGCGAGGTCGCACTGCCGGCCAAAGTCGGCTGAGCCCGCGGGCGGGGGCAATTGCCGCCTAACGCCGTCCTATCGCCCTCGCCGGTGCGGACCGTTGGTATGCTCGGAGGACGTGGCTGCGGGCCGCGCCAGAGCACGTACCTGCTGCCATCCTCCATCCGCCCCGAGACCTAGGATCTTCAAATGGAAGTAGAGATCGGCCGTGGCAAGAAGGCGCGGCGCGCTTACGGGTTCGACGACATCGCAATCGTCCCCTCGCGGCGTACCCGCGACCCTGACGACATCGACATCACCTGGAAGCTCGGTGACTATCGCTTCGAGCTGCCGCTGCTTGCGAGCGCAATGGATGGAGTTACCTCGCCAAGCACCGCCGGCGTGGTCGGCCGACTTGGCGGCCTTGCCGTACTCAACCTCGAGGGAATCTTCACGCGCTATGAAGATGCCGAGGAGCAGCTAGATCGGATCGCCTCCCTGCCGAGCGACATCGCGACGCGAGAGATGCAGGTGATCTATCAGGAGCCGGTCAAAGAAGAGCTGATCGCACAGCGGATCAAGGAGATCAAGGCCGAGGGCGTCGTCTGTGCCGCGTCGCTAACGCCGCAGCGCGTCCTGCGCTATTACGAGCTTGCGCTAGATGCCGGCCTCGACATTCTCGTGATTCAAGGAACGGTCGTCTCGGGCGAGCACGTCTCGAGCACGAGCGAGCCGCTGAACCTCAAAGAGTTCATTCCGCAGCTCGATATTCCCGTCGTTGTCGGTGGCTGTGCCTCCTACCACACTGGTCTGCACCTGATGCGCACGGGCGCCGCGGCCGTCCTCGTTGGCGTAGGTCCCGGCGCCGCCTGCACGACGCGTGGCGTGCTCGGCATCGGTGTGCCGCAGGCGACGGCGATCGCTGATGTCGCCGATGCCCGCTCGACACACATGCTCGAGACCGGGGAGCTCGTGAAGGTCATCGCCGATGGAGGAATGCGCAACGGCGGCGACGTCGCAAAGGCGATCGCCTGCGGTGCCGATGCGGTGATGATCGGCAGCCCGCTCGCCCGTGCCTACGAGGCACCGGGGCGTGGCTACCACTGGGGGATGGCGACCTTCCACCCAACGCTGCCGCGCGGCGCGCGCGTCGCGACGCGCCAGAACGCGACGCTCGAGGAAATCCTCATCGGACCCGCGAACGAGAATGACGGCACGCTCAACCTCTTCGGCGGACTGCGCACATCGATGGCGACCTGCGGCTACGAGGACATCGCCGAGTTCAACCGCGCCGAGCTGATGGTCGCGCCGTCGTTGCAGACCGAAGGCAAGCAACTCCAGCGCACCCAGGGCGTCGGCATGGGCTCCAACGGCAGGGCAGCGGCCCTCGTCAATGACTGATCGACCGCGCCGGTGAGCGACACGCTCGCCGCGACGCGATCGCCGGCGAACGCGTCCGCGCCCGCGGCGAGGACCAATGAGGTGCTGGTCGTCGACTTCGGCGGTCAGTACTCGCAGCTGATCGCTCGGCGTGTCCGGGAGTGCGGCGTCTTCTCCGAACTCCTGACGGCCGACGTCAGCGCGGAAGAGATCGCGCGGCGCGCGCCAGCCGGCCTCATCCTCTCCGGCGGGCCGGCCTCGGTGTATGCGCCGGGGGCGCCGGAACTCGACCGCGCACTGCTCGATCTGGGCATCCCGGTTCTCGGCATCTGTTACGGGATGCAGCTACTGGCGCACTCGCTCGGTGGCCTCGTCGAGCGCGCCGAAGTTGGCGAGTTCGGCCGCGCTGATCTCATCGTGCACGATCCGGGCCGGCTGCTGGCCGGGTTGCCGCGCGAGCAGACATGCTGGATGTCTCACCGCGACACCGTCAAGCGCGCGCCGGCCGGCTTTCGCGAGCTTGCATCCTCGGGGGTGTCACCCGTTGCCGCCTTCGAGGATGAGGCGCGGGGCATCTACGGGATCCAGTTCCATCCCGAGGTCGTGCATACCCCTTACGGGCAGCAGATCCTGACGCGCTTTCTCATCGATGTCTGTGGTTGTGAGGGCGGCTGGAGTGCAGCGTCGATCGTCGAGGAACAGGTCGCGCGGATCCGTGCCCAGGTCGGCGAGGGCAGCGTGATCTGCGGTCTCTCCGGCGGCGTCGATTCCTGCGTCGCCGCGTTGCTCGTGCACCGAGCCGTCGGCGATCAGCTGACGTGCGTGTTCGTCGATCACGGCCTGATGCGCAAGGACGAGGGCGAGCAGGTGGTCGCGACGTTTCGTGACAGCTTCAAAGTGCCGCTGGTGGCAGTCGATGCCGAGGCGCGGTTCCTCGCCCGGCTGCGCGGCGTCAGCGACCCAGAGACCAAGCGCAAGCTGATCGGGGCCGAGTTCATCCGCGTCTTTGAAGAGGAGGCGGCAAAGCTCTCTGGCGCCCGTTTCCTTGTTCAGGGCACGCTCTACTCAGATGTGATCGAGTCCGGCGGACGGAGCGGATCGGCGACGATCAAGTCCCATCACAACGTTGGCGGGCTACCCGATGACCTTGCCTTCGAGCTGGTCGAGCCGCTGCGGATGCTGTTCAAGGACGAGGTGCGCGCTGTCGGAGCCGAGCTCGGCCTGCCGGAGCGGCTGGTTTGGCGCCAGCCCTTCCCTGGGCCTGGACTGGCGATCCGGATCGTCGGCGGCGAGGCGACCAAGGAGCGTCTGGACCTCCTGCGCGACGCCGACGCCATCCTCCAGGACGAAATCCGCAAGGCCGGCCTCTACCACGAGCTGTGGCAGTCGTTCTGCGTCCTGCCCGATGTCCGGACTGTCGGTGTGCAGGGCGACCAGCGGACCTACGGACACGTCATCGTCATCCGAGCAGTGACATCTGATGATGCGATGACGGCGGACTGGGCGCGCCTGCCCTACGACCTTCTGGAGCAGATTGCCTCACGGATGATGGGTGAGCTCAGCGCTGTCAATCGCGTTGTGCTCGACATCACGAGCAAGCCGCCCGGCACCATCGAGTGGGAGTAACCGATCGCCGCGGTAACGGCTTCGCGGCTCAGTAGAACGGTACGAACGGTGACAGCCGCCTGTATGTGGCGTCGGGAGAGAGCTTTTCCACATAGGAGAAGGTGAGTTCGGTTCGCACTTCGGTGCCAACTGGAGCCTCGTTGCGAACGCGATCAGCGAGTTCGTTGGCCTCGGGCTCGTTGCGCGCCCCCAGCAACAGGAAGTGTGCGTGACGCTGGCTCGGAATGTTCTCCTTTGCCAGCGTGTCGGCGAACGCCACGGCGTCTCGGTGGGTGGGGAGCGTCACACGCACCTCCCACTCGTGCGGGTCGGGATCCCCTCGCTCGCTGTCGAGGAGTTCGGCACGCTCAGCGGCGAGCTCTTCTGAGTCGACGGGCAACGGTGCATCGGCGTCTTCCCATTTCTCGGCGACATCGTGCCAGCGGCTCACGCTTATCGACTCTGCCTCGAGTCCTTCCTCGTGGGCCAGCTCGGTGAGCGCCTGCCGAGCCGCCTCGGCGTCCTCGCGCGTCTTTGCGTAGGCGAAAATCACCGGCCCGTCGAGGCTCAGCGCGGCCCGCTCAGTATGCGTTTTACGTGCGTGCGCGGCCAGTTCGCGCTCGCCTCCAGCGGTGTACAGCCCCTGCGCGAGGCTCTCGTCCGCCAGTTCGAACTTGACCCGCCAATCCTCGTCACTCATCGCGGCGGCATCATTGCAGGAAGGCCGCGTCTGCACTCGGCGGGCGAGTTCGACTATCATCGGTTGCCGCGCCGCGCGCCTCCGCGTGGCGATTTTTGCGTGATGAAGACCTATGTGGCAAGGCCGACCGACCGCCAGCGTGACTGGTACGTCGTCGANNACCGGCGATTTCGTCGTCGTCGTCAACGCCGAGAAGATTGCTGTCACTGGCAACAAGCGCGCCGCCAAGCTCTACCACCGCCACTCGGGTTATCCCGGCGGACTGCGCACGCGGACTTTCGAGCAGATGATCCAGCGGCGGCCCGAGGAGGTCCTTCGGCTGGCGGTCAAGGGGATGATGCCGCGCAACCGGCTGGCGCGGAAGCAGCTCACCAAACTCAAGGTGTACGCGGGTCCCGAGCATCCGCACATCGCCCAGAAGCCGAGCGAGCTGGAGCTCCGGAGCTGATGGCCGACGAAGACGACAAGCCGGTGGAGGAGGTCGAGCCCGCGGTGACCGCGCCGGAATCGCAAAGCGAGCCGGTGGCCGAACCAGAGCCCGCAGCCGAACCGACGGACGGAGCGGCCGTCGAGCCCGAGCCGGTCGCCGAGTCCGAGCCCGTCCCGGAGCCTGAGCCTGTAGTCGAGCCTGAGCCTGTGGCGGAGGACAAGCCCGCTGCGGCGGAGCCAGCTGCCCTGGCGGCGCGTGAGCGGCCGGCGGTGCCCGGCGCCGATCTCGAGGTCGACATCGTCCCCGAAGGCGTTGATCCACTCGCCAGCGCCGACCAGTCATACGGTTACGCGGAGGACGAGGCAGAGGAAGCTCCCGAGCTCGACCAGCTGGACGCGGTCGTCGTTGTCGAGCCGATTGAAGCGGTCGCGATCGATCTCGGTGCCGGCGCGCGTTACCGCGCGACCGGCAAGCGCAAGACGGCGATCGCGCGGGTGACGCTGCGACCGGGCAGCGGCACGTACACGATCAACGGTCGCAGCCTTGAGGCGTACTTTCCACGCGACACGCTGCAGCGCAACATTCGCCAGCCACTCGAGACGGTCGGCTACGAGCAGCGCATGGACGTCGTCGCGAGGATGCTGGGCGGCGGAGTCTCGTCGCAGGCGGGAGCGCTCCGCCACGGCATCTCGCGCGCGCTGCTCGAGGCCGACCCGAACCTGCGCGGTGAGCTGAAACGTCGCGGCTTCCTCACCCGCGACGCACGGGCCAAGGAACGCAAGAAGGCCGGGCTGAAGAAGGCGCGGAAGCGGCCGCAGTTCTCGAAGCGCTAACTCGGTCGCCACGTGGCGGGAGTGAGCGAACGCAAGCTGTTTGGGACGGACGGCGTCCGCGGCGTGGCCGGGATCGAGATAACCGCGCAGCTCGCGCTGGCGCTGGGGCGGGCGGCCGTGCGACAGGGTGGGCGCTCGGCGCCGCGCGTGCTCGTCGTTCGCGACACGCGCGAGAGCGGCGAGATGCTCGAAGCGGCAATGGCCGCGGGGCTCGCCTCCGCTGGCGCCGAGGTGCTGCTTGGCGGTGTCGTGCCGACGCCCGCGGCTTCGCTTCTGATTCGCCGCTATGGCTTTGATCTCGGCGTTGTGCTCTCGGCCTCGCACAACGTCTATGCCGACAACGGCATCAAGTTCTTCGGTGCCGACGGTTTCAAGCTCTCGGATGAAGAAGAGCACCAGATCGAACGCCACCTCGACGAGCCCGCCCCCAGCTCGGGCGAGGAGGAGCTACGGATCGGGCGGATCCGCCAGATGCATGGCGCCACCGAGGACTACATACGCGAGCTACACACACGGTTTGAGTCGCTGTCGCTGGCCGGTGTCGACGTGCTGCTCGACTGCGCCAACGGTGCGACCTACCGGGCCGCGCCGGCGATCTTCGAGCGGCTCGGAGCGGTCGTGTCGACGATGGCCGTCGAGCCTGACGGACGCAACATCAACGCTGGCTGCGGCTCCACGCACATCGAGGCGCTCGCCGCCCAGGTCACGGCCGGCGGTCACGACATCGGCTTCGCGTTCGACGGCGACGGCGATCGCGTGCTGGCCGTGGACGCTGACGGCATGCTCGTCGATGGCGACGAGCTACTCGCGCTCATCGCGCTGCACATGCTCGACGAAGACCGGCTGCCCGGTCGTGGTGTGGCACTCACCGTGATGACCAACTTCGCCTTCGTCGCGGCACTGCAACAGGCCGGGCTCGAGATCGCCAGCACGGCGGTCGGCGATCGCTACGTGCTCGAGGCCTTGCGTGAGCGCGGCTGGGCACTCGGCGGCGAGCAATCTGGTCACATCATCGAGCTTGGCTTTGCTCCTTCGGGTGATGGCATCGCCGCGGCGCTGCTGGTCCTGGAAGCGCTCGGCGGCAGTGACCTGCGCGGGCGCAAGCGTGTCGAGAAGCTCCCGCAGCGGCTCGTAAACGTGCCGCTCGGCGATCGCGGCGGCCTGGGGCACAGCGGTGCCGTCGAGGATGCGGTTGCCCGGGAGTCGCAGGGCCTCGAGGGAAGAGGTCGCGTGCTCGTGCGAGCCAGCGGCACCGAGCCGCTGATTCGTGTGATGGTCGAGGCCCCGAGCGAGGAGGAAGTCGACGCTGTGTGTTCGCGCCTCGTGGCAGCAGTCGAAGCAGCGCTCATCAAGGGCGATTGAAATGTGCGCCGCGGGCGCCTGACTGCACGGCAGCGGCCCGCGAGCGCCGACACTTCTTCGCCGCTCGAGCTGCACGTAACCTGCTCGAGCTTTGCGCCCAAGGCCTCCCGCGGCGCGCGGGGGGTGCAAGATTCAATCCACCCGCCGGGCTGAGACTACCCCGGCGGCGTGGGTACTCGGGTACTCTCGAAGTAGATGTGCGGCATCGTTGGCTACGTCGGCGCCCGGCCGGCAGAGGAGATTCTGCTTGCCGGATTGCGCAAACTCGAATATCGCGGCTATGACAGCGCAGGTATCTCGCTGATCGAAGGCGACGAGATCCGCTCTGTGCGGGCGGTGGGAAACCTTGATCGGCTCGAGGCGGCACTTGCGGGAGCCGCTGACGGCGGGCGAGGGCGTGCGCGCCGCGGCGCGCAGGCGGCGACGCTCGTACCGCCAGCAACGACCGGCATCGGCCACACGCGCTGGGCGACCCACGGCGCCGTCAGCGAAGAGAACGCCCATCCCCACTTTGACACGGCGAACCGCCTGCACGTCGTCGTCAACGGGATCGTCGAGAACTATGTCGCGCTGCGCGAGCGCTTGAGCGCGGAAGGCGCGATCTTCACCTCGCAGACCGACGCTGAGGTGATCGCGCAGCTGATTGCTAGCTACTACGACGGCGATCTCGCGAGCGCGGTGACGCTCGCGGTGGCCGAACTCGACGGCTCGTTCTCGTTCGTAGCGTTGAGCGCCGAGGAGCCGGAGCTGCTGGTCGCGACGCGCCGCGAGTCCCCGCTGGTCGTCGGCTGCGGCGTCGATGAGAGCTTCGTCGCCTCGGCGGTACCGGCCTTCCTACGCGACACGCGCAGCGTGCTCTACCTCGAGAACGGCGAGATCGTCGTGCTGCGGGCCGGCTCGGTCGAGATTCGCGATCAGTCCGGCGCGGCCGTGCAGCGCGAGGTCGTCGAGATCGACTGGGATGAGGAGACGGCAGAGAAGGGTGGCTATGAGACCTTCATGCTCAAGGAGATCCACGAGCAGGCCGACGGGCTGGCCGAGACGATCAATGACCGCACGGTCAGCGGCAGCGGTGTCGATCTCGACGAGCCGGGCGCGTTTGACGAAGCGATCCTCGAGGGCATCCAGCGGGTCGTGATCGTCGCCTGCGGCACCGCCTACCACGCTGGTCTGGTCGGCCGCTACGCGATCGAGGAATGGGCTCGGCTTCCAGTCGACGTGGACGTCGCGTCGGAGTACCAGTACCGCAACCCGCTCGTTGGTCCAAACGATCTGGTGATCGGGATCTCGCAATCAGGCGAGAGCTTCGACACGCTCGCCGCGATGCGAATTGCGCGCCAGCGCGGCGCACGCGTCGTGGCTCTCACCAACTCGATGGGCTCACAGGCCACACGCGAGTCCGACAGCGCCCTCTACACCCGCGCCGGGCTCGAGATCGGCGTCGCCGCGACGAAGACGTTCACCTGCCAGCTCGCGGCCATGTATCTGCTGGCGCTGCGCCTCGCCGAGCTCCGCGGCACGCTGTCCAAGGCGCGGATCGCCGAGCTCATCGCCGCCTTGCGGCGTTCGCCGCTGCTCGTCGACGAGCTCCTCGGGAGCGTCGGGCCGAGCGTCGATGAGGTAGCCGAGCGCTGTTGGCAGGCCGAGTTCTTTCTCTATATGGGGCGAGGGGTCGGCGTCCCAGTCGCGCTCGAGGGAGCGCTCAAGCTCAAGGAGATCTCCTACATCTCGACCGACGCCTACGCAGCCGGCGAAATGAAGCATGGACCGATCGCGCTACTCGACGAGCGGACACCGGTGATCGTTGTGGCAACCGCATCGCCGCTGCTTCCCAAGCTGGTCTCCAACATCCAGGAGGTTCGTGCCCGCGGGGCGAAGGTGATCGCGGTCACCACCGTCGGCGACACGATTGTCACACCGCACGTAGACGCGACGATCGAGGTGCCGGCAACGGACGCGATGCTGGCGCCGCTCCTCGCGGTGATTCCGCTGCAGCTCCTCGCCTACGACATCGCTCGTCGCCGCGGCCTAAACGCAGACCAGCCCCGCAACCTCGCGAAGACCGTCACAGTGGAGTGATCGCCGCTCGGCGGGACCCGCCCCCGCTGACAGGGCTGATCGGTGCGCTGACCCGTCGGGTAGCCTCGTATCGGTGCGAAACTCCCGAGGCCCGATTAAGCGGTGAGTGGCGCGGGCCTGGAGGCCGGCCGTGGCGTTGGGCTCGACCTGCTTGAGATCGAGCGGCTCGAGCGCGCGCTCGAGCGGCGCCCTGGGCTCGCACGGCGCCTGTTCACCGATGGCGAGCTCGCCTACGCGCGCTCGCGCGCGCGCCCAGGTCAGCACCTGGCGGCACGGTTCTGTGCCAAGGAGGCCGTGACCAAGGCGCTCGGGCTCGCCGTGATGAGACCCCGGGAGGTCGAGGTTCTCAGCGGCGGCGGCAGCGTCGAGCTGCGCCTGCACGGCGCCGCCCGTGCTCGCGCCGAGCTCCTGGGGGTTGAGGTCGCGATCTCGCTGACGCACTCGCAAGGACTCGCGGGAGCTGTGGCGGTGCTCAGGTGACAGCCGCTGGTGAAAGGCCGGCAGGCCTGCCCGGGTGGCTCGAGCCGCTGCTCGACGCCACGCGCATGCGCGCCGCTGATGCATGGGCGATCAACGACCGCGGCATTCCCTCGCTCGATTTGATGGAGCGGGCCGGTGACGGACTCGCCGCGCTTGCGCGAGAGCTGGCTCCGGAAGGCCTGATCGTCGTCGTTGCCGGCAAGGGCAACAACGGCGGTGACGGTCTCGTCGCCGCGCGCTGCCTGCGTGACGCCGGCCGCGAGGTCGAGGTGCTGCTGACTTTCGATCCGGCGGAGCTCACCGGCGACGCGCGGGCGAACCTCGAGCGCCTGCCGGGCGCGCCGCCGCGCCCGCTCGCTGAGCCGATTGCGGGCGATGCGGCGCTGATCATCGACGCGCTGCTCGGCACCGGGTCAAGCGGCGCGCCACGGGGGGCGATCGCGGCGGCGATCACGGCGATTGACGCAAGCGGGGTGGCGGTGCTGGCAGCGGACGTACCGAGTGGCGTCGACGCCTCGGCCGGTGTCGTTGCCGGACCTGTCGTGTCGGCGCGGGCGACCGCGACATTTCACGCGGCCAAGCCGGGCCTGTGGATCGAGCCGGGCCGGAGTCACGCCGGCGTCGTGTACGTGATCGATATCGGTGCGCCAGACGGCGCTCCGGTCGACCCTGACGTTGGTCTCATACGCGACGAGCTGCTCGACCTGCTGCCGCGACGTGGCGTGCACTCGACGAAGTTCACGAGCGGGCCGGTGCTCGTCGCCGGCGGCTCACCGGGACTGACCGGTGCGCCCTGCCTGTCCGCGCTCGCGGCGCAGCGCGCGGGTGCCGGCTACGTGACGACATGCGTGCCGGCATCGCTCTCGCTGATCTTCGAAACGCGCCTGCTGGAGGCGATGACGCTTGCGCTGCCTGACGAGCACGGAGCGCATACGGCGGCGGGTGTGGCGGCGCTGGTAAAGGCGACGGCCAGGGGTGGGTCTCTCGTTATTGGCCCGGGGCTCGGGCGCACGCCCGGAGCGCTCGACTTCGTGCGCGAAGCGATCGTTCAGGTTTCGATCCCGACCGTGCTCGACGCAGACGGCCTGAGCGCTTATAGCGGCGAGCTCGGGCTTTTGCGCGAGCGCTCGGCGCCGCTCGTCCTCACGCCGCACGAGGGCGAGCTTGGGCGTCTGCTCGGGGTAAGCAGCTCCGAGGTCGCCGCCGAAAGGCTGCGAGCCGTCCGCGACGCGGCTGAGCAGTCGGCTGCGATCGTCGTGCTGAAGGGTGACGACACACTCATTGCCGAGCCCGATGGTGCGGTCGCTGTGAGCCCAGGGGCGACCCCGGGCCTAGCCACGGCAGGAACTGGCGACGTGCTCGCCGGGGTCGTCGGTGCGCTGCTGGCGGGCGGGCTTGATCCTTTTGCCGCCGCCTGTGCCGCCGTGCGGCTGCACGCCTTGGCAGGACAGCGCGCCGCCGTGGTACACGGGCGCGACGGCATGATTGCCTCCGACGTCATCGAGCAGCTCTCGACGGTGAGATCGCAGTGAACGTGCGTGCGCTAGCGCGCGTCAACCTCGCCGCGGTCGAGCGCAACTGTGCGAGGCTGACGCGCGCGAGCCCGCGCCTGTGCGCGGTCGTCAAGGCCGACGGCTACGGCCACGGTGCGGTGCCCTGCGCGCGCGCGGCGCTCGCCAGCGGCGCTTCGTCGCTCGCGGTAGCTGCCGCCGATGAGGTGGCGGAGCTGCGCGCCGCCGGGATCGCTGCGCCGATCATCATGATGGGCCCCGTCACGCCGGCCGAGCTCGAGCGAGTGCTGGCCGCCGAGGCCGAGGTGGTCGCCTGGAGTGAGCCCTTCCTGGACTGGGTGCTGGCCTGTGGTGGCGGTCGCGTTCACGTCAAGCTCGACAGCGGCATGGGAAGACTCGGCACCCGCGACGGCGCGCTAGCCGATCGCCTGGTGGCGCGCGTCGCGAACAGCCCGGAGCTCGAGTTGGCAGGCGCGATGACGCATTTCGCGACGGCTGATGACCCTAGCGACGGCTTCTTCGATCAGCAGCTCGAGCGCTTCTCGGCCTGGGTGACGCCGCTGCGCGAGCGCTATCCAGGGCTGCTGGTTCACGCCGAGAACAGTGCCGCGCTGCTCGGAGCGCAGCACGCGCGTTTTGACATGGCGCGCTGCGGTGTGGCGCTGTACGGGCTCGATCCATTCGGGCAGGACGCTGGGGAGCGAGGACTCGAGCCGGCACTCGAGCTGCGCTCGTGGGTCGCGACGCTCAAGCCTTGCGCCGTTGGCGAGAGCGCCGGCTACGGACGGCGTTTTATCGCCACCGAGCCGACCGAACTCGCGGTGCTGCCGATCGGCTACGGCGACGGTGTGCGACGCGCGCTCTCGGGCAACGCCGATGTGCTGATCGACGGGGCGCGACGGCCGCTCGTCGGCACGATCAGCATGGACAGCCTAACCGTCGATCTTGGCCCGGACAGCGGAGTCAGGGTCGGTCGCGAGGCGGTCCTCATCGGTGCCGACGGTAGCGAGCGCGTCAGCGCGGAGGAGATCGCGCGCCGCATCGACACGATCAACTACGAAATCACCTGCGGGCTCACTCGCCGCGTGCCCCGCGAGTACCATCGCGATGGGCTGGTGCTCGCGACGTGAGTGACGCGGGCCGGCGTTGACCGCGCGCGGCGAAGCGCTGGCGTTGCTTCGAGCGGCGCTGGCTGAGCAGGCTTGCTGGGTGGTTGGCGGCGCGATCCGCGACAGGCTGCGCGGCATCGAGCAGGCGGAGGACTTCGACCTCGTGCTGGCTGGCGACGTGCGTGACGCCGCGCGGAGGCTCGCCAAGGCCGGCGACGCACACGCGTTTTCACTCTCCGAAGAGTTCGGCGCCTGGCGCGTTGTCGCGCGCTCGGGCGGCTGGCAGGCCGATCTGAACCCGCTTCGTGGTGATCGAATCGAAGCGGACCTTGCGCTGCGCGACTTTACGGTCAACGCGATCGCCGAGCCGCTTGCCGGCGGGGAACTCGTCGATCCGCTCGGGGGCGTGCGCGATCTCGAGCTCGGTCGTCTGCGGCTTGCCGCGCCGGACGCGCTGGGCGCCGACCCGCTGCGCGCGCTGCGGCTCGTACGCATGACGTGCGAGCTCGTGCTCGAGCCTGACAGCGAAGCGCGGCAGGCGGCGCGCGCGGTCGCTCCACGCCTGAGCGAGATCGCGGCGGAGCGCGTCTACGCGGAGTTGCGACGAATCGTTGCGAGCGAGCGTGCGCCAGCTGGCGTGCGGATGCTGATCGAACTGGGCCTCGCAGCCGTTGTGCTGCCGGAGCTCGATGCGCTCGGTGGCATCGGCCAGAGCCATTTCCACCATCTCGATGTTGGCGAGCACACGCTCGAGGTGCTCAGCGAGCTGATCAAGCTCGAGCGTGACCCGGGGGGCGTGTTCGATGCGCCGGCGGCGGCACGGATCGAAGCTTTGCTGCGGGAACCGCTTGCCGATGATCTGGACCGTGGTAGTGCGATGCGCTTCGGCGCGCTGCTCCATGACATCGCCAAGCCGGTAACGCGGACCGTTGCGGCTGACGGTCGGGTTGGCTTTCCCCACCATGACGAGGAAGGGGCTCGGCTCTCGCGTTTGATCCTGCGGCGGTTGCGGGCCGCTGAGCGCGTCCAGTCATACGTGGCGGCGCTCACGCTGCACCATCTGCGGCTCGGCTTCCTCGTTCGGCGCCGCCCGCTGTCGCGGGCCGACCTTTACGCCTATCTCGATGCCTGCGGTCCGGTCGGCGCGGACGTCACGCTGTTGTCGGTTGCTGATCGGCTTGCGACCCGTGGCGCCCGTGCGACGCCGTCGATCGAGGGGCACCTTGCGCTCGCACGCGAGGTGATCGACGAGGCGCTGCGCTGGCACAGTGAAGGCCATCCGCACGCGCAGTTGCGCGGTGACGAGCTCGCTGACGCGCTCGGGTTGGCTCCCGGACCGCGGGTCGGCGAGCTGCTCGCGGCGATCACGGAGGCCCGCTTCATCGGCGAGGTGCGCACGCGCGAGGACGCGATCGCCTACGCCAGGGCGAAGATTGCGTAGGCTGCGCCGGTGCAAGCAGACGGGTGTGTGTTCTGCAAGATCCTCGACGGCGAGCTCCCCGCCGATGTCGTGGCGCAGTCCGACCGTGCGCTTGCCTTCGCGGACATCAATCCGGCGACGCGCGGGCATACGCTCGTTATTCCGCGAAAGCACGTCGCCGACGTTCACGAAATCTCCGAGCGAGACCTCGTTGCGGTCGCGCTGCTGGCCAAGGAGGTGGCCGATCGTGCGCGCGAGCGTCTCGGGGCTGACGGTGTCAACTTGCTCCACTCGGCTGGTCGAGCCGCCTGGCAGGTCGTCTTTCACTTCCACATCCACGTCATCCCGCGCTACGTCGGTGATCCGCTGCGGCTGCCCTGGGTATCGACGCCCGGCGAGCAGACCGAGATTGCAAGCGCGGCGGCCGCGCTACGCGGTTGAGGCCACTCCGCAGCGCAGCAGATGTTGCAGGGTGTAGCCGCAACATTTCTCCGCCACTAGAGTCTTAGGTGCATATGACACGAAGGCTTGTAGCAATGATCACGATATCCGGATTCCTGCTCGGCGCTGGAGCGCTGGTGCTCGTGGCGCCCGGGATCGCGCTCGGCACGATCTACGAGATCGGTGTCCAGACCCAGGTTGGCGCGACCAGCGCGACCGGCGCGAGCTCAGTGACTGGTATCAGCGGCACCGGCGGCGCGACCGGCGGGACCGGCGTGACAGGATCTCCAAGCTGCCCCGGCGCGCCGTGCCTTGCGGTCAGCGAGACGACCGGCTACCAGGTGAAGCTCGGCAGCGACCGCAAGCTGATGACGGTTCCGCACGCTGGCTCGATCGTGGCCTGGACGGTCACGCTCGGTGACCCCACGGCGGCCCAGACGAGCTACTTCGACACCAACGAGGGCGGTCCGGCCTCAGCCGGGATCGCCATCCTCAAGGCGGGCAAGTCGCTCCACTTCACACTCGAAGCCCAGGGTCCGATCGTGCCGCTGGCAAAGTACTTCGGCGAAACGGCACAGTTCCCGCTGCCGACGACGCTTGCAGTGAAGAAGGGCTGGATCGTCGCGCTGACCGTTCCGACGTGGGCGCCGACGCTGGCGCTCGGCTACCCCAACACCACGTCTTGGCGCGCCAGTCGCGCGAAGAAGGGCTGCACGACAACCTCAACGCAGACGGCACAGCAGACGCTCGCCTCGAGCGTGGACTACTACTGCCTCTACCAAACAGCGCGCCTGACCTACTCGGCGACGCTGGTCACAACGCCCTGACGCGGCGCGCCAGCGCGGCCGCCCGTCGCCGTGACTAACTCGCGCCCGTCGACGGCGCTGCCGCACCACCGAGGGCCGAGCCGCCGCTGCCGCTACCGGTCGTCGTGGTCGTCGTTGTGTCGCCGGTCGTCGCTCCGCCGGTCGTCGCTCCGGTAGTCGTCGTCCCCCCCGTCGTCGTGTCGGTGCTCGGCGTCGTATCGGTGCTGGGGGTAGTGGTGGTTGTTGTGTCGGTGCTGCCGGTGTCGGAGCTCGTCGACGTTCCGCTGCTGGTGCTCGACCCGGTCGCTTGGCTGCTCGGCGCCGGCGCAACCTCCGTTGCGACCTTCGGCGCCGCGGCGATGTTGGGGATGGCGGTGGGCACAGGATCGGAGACCTGTTCGCTGCCACAACCCGCGAGCCCGACTGCCGCAACCGCGGAAACTGTGAGCGCGACGGCGCGCCGCGACGGGCGCCTGCGGCGCGCGCGCACCTTCATGCTCCGATCGGACCCATCCGGCGCCCGCACGACGGGCAGTCGTTGAGGTCTTTTTGGGCGAGCTGGTCGCACCACGGACAGAAGCGCAGATTCTCAACCGCCCACGGCAGCTTCGAGGTCGAGGGCGCCAGCGGAAGCACCTTGCCGACCACCTCGAGCGGCTCGCCGGTCTCGCGGTCGACGTAGTCGCGGTCCGGGTCGGCCTCGATTATCAGTTCGCGCCCAGTTGAAGGGGCACGCAGCCTGTAGCGCTGGCTACCACTCATGCCCAGATGCTACCGAGCCGTCAGCGCTGACGGTAGCCGTCCTTGGCCCGAGGCCCGGCGCATTGCAGCTCGCGGGACGCTCAGTGTCCCGGCGGAAGCTCTTCGATGTCCTCGCGCGTTGAACGAATCCAAACCACGAGGACGGGGATCGTGAGCGCTAGACCGATCACCGTAAGCGCGATACCGAGGGTGATACCGACGAGCGTCAACGTGATGCCGATCCCGAGCAGCAACGGCAAGATCGACGAGCCGGGGAGATGAATCTCCTCACCGATCGGCGGCACGTGCTCACCGGATAGCGCCGACTCCTCGGACGGTGTCGACTCCTCGGACAGCGTCGACTCCGGCTCGGGCGTGCTCATCCGGAGAGGTAGATCGCCGCAACGATGAATGTCAGCCCGAAGAGGAACATGCCGAACGTCCCCATCCAGATGGCGGTGCGGAGGTTCTTGCGAGCGAGTTTGCGGTCCACGAGGGCAATCCTACACGCGCACATCAACGAGCATCGAGGCGAATAGCAGCGCCAGATAGGCCAGAGAGAAGAGGTAGAGCTGGAGCGCTGCGCGCCGCGTGGCCGCGCGATAAAGACGGAGCGCGGAGTAGATGAAGCCGACCCCGAGCACCATCGATGCGGCCAGGTAGACGCCGCCCAGCTCGCCGGCACAGAACGGCAACTGGCTGACCGCGTAAAGCAGGAGCGTGTAGATCACGATCTGGCGCCGCGTTTCCCGCTCGCCGCGGACCACCGGCATCATCGGCACGCCGGCGGCAGCGTACTCGTCCTTCATCAGCAGGCTGAGGGCCCAGAAATGTGCCGGCGTCCAGTAGAAGACGATCGCGAAGAGGAACACCGCTGTCCAGCTGAGGTGTCCGGTCGCGGCAGCCCAGCCGACGAGCGGCGGCACCGCGCCGGCGGCGCCGCCGATGACGATGTTCTGCGGCGTGCGCCGCTTGAGCCAGATCGTGTAAACGCCGACGTAGCCGACGAAGCCGGCGAAGGATAGGCCGGCGGCCAGCCAGTTGACGGTCGTGCCCAGCAGCAGCACTGAGGCAATCGCCAACGCGATGCCGTAGCGCAGCGCCGCGCCCGGCGACACACGGCCGCTCGGGATCGGCCGATCCTTCGTGCGGGTCATGCGGGCGTCGATGTCGCGATCCCAGTAGTGGTTGATCGCCCCGGCACCGCCAGCCGAGAGGTAGCCACCGAGGCAGGTCAGTGCGACGCGCAGTGGGGACGGCGTCGCCGCAACGTACATCGTCGTCACGGTCGTCAGCAGCAGCAGCGACTGGACTTTCGGCTTGGTCAGCGCGACGTAGTCGCTGACAAGCGCGCCGAGCGGGCTGAGCCTGCCTGCCCGGAGCGACGCTGCGCTGGCGCGTGAGGCTTCCACGGCGTACGCCTATGCCGGCACTTTCGCCGCTGCCGTGGCGCCCGCCGTCGCGGCGTCCCGGGAACGCCGCTCGATCTCCTGACGGATGTCCTTCATCGGCTCGACCGAGCGCACGCGCGGGATCTCGTCGAAGTTGTTGACGGGCGGCGGCGAGGTCGTAAACCACTCGAGCGTATTGGCCTTCCAGGGATCTGACCCGGCGACCACGCCGTGCTTCGGCGAGCGCACGATGTTGTACACGGTGAACAGCACGCCCGTGGCAAGAATCCACGATCCGACCGTCGAGATCTGGTTGTAGAGCTGGAGGTGGCCCACGTTCGGGTACTCGTACACGCGTCGCGGCATGCCGTCGAGCCCGAGCGAGTGCTGGATCAGGAAGGTGACGTTCGTGCCGATGAACATCAGCCAGAACGACCACTTGCCGAGTGCCTCGCTCAGCATCCGCCCGGTGATCTTCGGGAACCAGTAGTAGATGCCGGCGAAGATCCCGAACACCGATCCGCCGACAAACACGTAATGGAGGTGGGCGACGACGAAGTAGGTGTCGTTGAGCTGCCAGTCGACTGGGAACATCGCGAGCATCACGCCGGAGATGCCGCCGATGATGAACAGCGCGACAAGACCGACCGAGAACAGCAGCGGTGTCCTGAACTCGATCGCGCCCTGCCACAACGTGCCGATCCAGTTGAAGATCTTGATGCCCGTGGGCACGGCGATCAAGAACGAGCTGATCATCGCGAAGATCAGGACCACGAGCGGCGTTGGCGTGGTGAACATGTGGTGCACCCACACGAGGAAGCCGAGGAAGGCGATCATCATCGTCGAGGCCGCGATCGCCTTGTAACCGAAGATTGGCTTGCGCGAGAAAACCGGCAAGGTTTCCGAGATGATCCCGAAGGCCGGCAGGATCAGCACGTACACCTCGGGGTGGCCGAAGAACCAGAAGAGGTCCTGCCACATCAGCACCGACCCGCCCTCGGCCGAGTTGAAGAAGTGGGTGCCGAAGTTCCGGTCGGTGAACAGCATCGTCACCGCGGCCTCGAGGATCGGCAGCGCTGCGACGAGCAGCAGCGAGTAGGCGATGATCGACCAGATGAACAGCGGTATCCGCGACCAGGTCATCCCCGGGGCGCGCATGTTCTTGATCGTCACGAGGAAGTTGATACCGCCAAGAAACGAGGCGATGCTCGTGAAGTGGATCATGTAGATCCAGGCGTCCTCGCCACCCGATGGCAGATAGGTCGAGGTGGCCAGCGGCACCGTCGAGATCCAGCCGGCTTCCGGCGGGCTCCAGAAGATCGACGCGTAGAGCACGATGCCGCCGGCGACGAACAGCCAGTAGGAGAG